>JAKOVF010000429.1 GCA_029782225.1 Chloroflexota bacterium
ATTCTGCCAACATTCACGACACAATTTGGAAAATCGTGCATGACCATTTCGCGCGCGGCCAGCGTGAACGCGCTCGCGCCGAGCGACGCATCCCGCCGATCTTCCATCGTGGTTGAGCCAGCGTGATCGGCGCGGCCGATGAAACTCAGACGATACGATGAAATACCGACAATGGCCGATACGATGCCGATATCCATCCCCGCGCGTTCGAGCCGCTTCCCCTGCTCAATATGCAGTTCAAGATAACCCGCGAGCGAATCCTGCGGGCGCGCTGCGCTCAATATCCCTGCCTCAGACAATCCCGCGCGCATGATCCCTTCAACGAGAGTCTCACGTCCGCCGCGCGGATTTTGGAGAGTGGCTGGACTCAGATGACCCGTCAGTGCCGCGCTGCCAAGCAGACCAACCAGTGTGCCTTCTTCGTCCGTGAAATCAATCGCTTCCAGATGGACTTTTGGCTCGATCCCGTTATCCTGAATGGTTCGCAATACCTCAAGCGCGGCCATTACGCCCAGCGCCCCATCGAAGCGTCCGCCATTCGGGACGGAATCGAGATGTGAACCAAGCAGGAGAGTTTTCATCACATCTGGAGATTTCTTCGCTCCACTCGCAATGACGGAAGGCCGCACCGCAGAGTGATTCCCTGCTCCATCCACGCGGAAGATCAATCCCGAACTCTCTATCTGCTCGCGGAACCATTTGCGCGCCGCAAGATGAGTCTCGCCCAACGCGGGACGATGGACGCCACCATCGCCGGTCGCGCCGATTTCAGCTAATTCGTTGAAAGCAGTTTGCATACGGTCGGAGTTGACTCGCAGGTGTTTCGTCACAGTGACCATCCTTGTGTAAGAAATGAACGGGAGTGGCAGTCTCTTACAGGTGACAGCCACTTTGGAAGTGACGGTCGCCTGATTTGAAAGGAAATCTCATGGATTTCAAACTGACGATCTATTCCGATTACATCTGACCATGGTGCTATGTCGGCCAGGGTGTGGTCGAGAAGTTGAAGCAGGAATATAAGGTGGACGTGGAGTGGTGTCCATTCTATTTGTATTTCGATACGCCGCCGGAAGGCAGAGAACTGTCCGAACATATCAAGCGGGCGCGTGCAAATGGCTCAGAAGAGCGCCTGAAACAGATTGCAGATCACTATGGGATGGAATTCCATTCCACCAGGCGAATTTATAACACGCGCCTTGCTCACGAGGCAACCGAATATGCGCGTGAGCATGGAAAGGGTAACGAATTCCATCGCGTGTTATTTCGGAAGGTCTATGCTGAAAGCAATGACCCGAGTCAGTGGGAGGTGCTGCGCGCAACCAGCGGCGAAGTTGGATTGAACGCAGACGAGATGCAAAGGGCAGTAGAAAGTGGAAAGTACACCGCAAACGTGGAGGACCAGGTCAAATTTGCTTACCGCATCGGCGTAACCGGCGTACCCACTTACGTTATCAATGACCGATATGCAGTGGTCGGTGCACAGCCCTATGAAGTATTCAAGAATGCGTTGGGACAAATCTTGAATCAGAAGATAGACTGACAGGAGAGGCTATGCGCAGCCTCAACTTCACACAAGGCTTAATTACCAGGTTCGATTCTCCATGGATATTCCCCTATTGCATCTGAGCTTCAGTTCTGTTTCAACAACAAGGCCTCATCCATCACTGCGCAGATCTCCAGCGGAATCCCCTTCGCCTCATCGCGGACAAGGGTCAGCGCTCCGCAGCCGCATTTGCTGACGCAAACGCCGCAGCCCATACACTTTTCATAGTCCACGTGGTTCAGTCCATCCCGCACTTCGAGCGCGCCGAACTGACAGAACTCATTGCAGTCACTGCAACCAATGCAGCGGTCTTCGTCCACGTGCGATACATAACCGGAAGAAGCCAGCATGGGCACGCCATTGCGATGCGCTTTCATCGCTCCACAGCAGCAATCGCAGCAGTTGCAGATGGCATAAAAACGCTCGAGCATGGCATCTTTGAAAAATGCGTGATGAACATGCCCGCGTTCGTCCTCTGCCTTCAGGATGGTAATTGCTTCGTCACGCGTGATCCAGCGCGAGCGCTTTGGCTGATGTTCGCGGATGAAACTCGCGAACGGATCACCAACGATCAGGCACACATCCAACGGCAGGCAGGGATTCTCCTTGGCCGCGCGGCAGGGACATTCGAGCGCTACGATCCGATCGGGATTCTTCATGATGATCGAACGGGCGCGTTTATATGGGATGACCTGTTCCAGGTCAGGGATACGAATCGGCTCTTTGATCAGGACCAGCTTTTTCGCGGTTTCGAGCGGGATAGCTTTCCCATGATAGGTATCCGCGAATCCGATTTGATCCTCGGACGGCTCATTCTCTTTTTTCTTCGTCACAAGGTCATTGAACCACCCCGCCAAAGGGGTGAACCACCTCGAAAGCGGATGCTCGCCTTTGCCAATGCCAATGTAAAGATAAGGCCAGCGGGCATAGACATAGCCGTGAATGAAATCAAATAGAGAATAACCCGGGAGTTTGCGCGCTTCCCGCACAAATTCCCGTGTGGACGGTTTGATGAGCCAGTCTTTGAATCCCATGTTCACCTGCCTGTGAAAGTATTTGAATTCATCGTACAGGAATTGGCAAGCGCGGAAAAGCGTCATTGCTCCAGAAATTACAGGACGATATTCCAGTTTTTTTCGCCGTAAGATTCCCGCTCAAGCGGAATTCTATGGATTCATATGATGGACGATGTCAACCTGCCGCAAAAATGGGAAGCGGATTATCAGCGCCGCACAGACGGTTGGGATTTGAGCGGACCGACGCCCGTTTTCAAACGCCTCGCCTCAAGCCCGGAGCTGATTCCGGGACGAATGATCGTTCTCGGCGCCGGGAGAGGCCATGACGCGCGCGAATTTGCGCGTCATGGTTTCCATGTCACTGCTGTGGACTTTGCCGCTCATGCGGCCCGCGAGATGCACCGTCTCGCAGAGCCTGCCGCACCCGTCGAAGTTTTGCAGAAAGATCTGTTCACTCTGCCGGATGAGATGAATCACTCATTCGATTATGTCCTTGAATACACCTGCTTCTGCGCCATTGACCCCCACCGCCGCGGAGAGTATGCCGACCTCGTGAAACGCCTGCTCAAAACGGATGGCCGCTACATTGACCTGGCTTTCCCGCTGGATGGGCGCCAAGGCGGTCCACCGTTCGCAGTGACAGAATCAGAGATCATGGAGTTATTCGGAGCACGCGGCTTCAGGCTGCTCGCACGTGAAAAGCCCGCGGATTCCGTTAAGCCGCGGAAACATGCCGAGGAGCTGTTCATCTTCCAAAAAATGGAGGCAGGCCGAAGATCCAATTGATAGGCGGGAACTGTCCGAAGCCGTCTCGAAGAATCGTCACCCTATCCAGACAGCTCCCTATAGATTATTGAAAACCTCCGCCCGATTCTTTTGATATTCAACCTACGGGTCATGTTTGCGTCGTGAATCCTGCCGCCACCGATTTGATGTTGGGAACAAAGAAGTTTGATAATCCCCACGCTAGCCGCCGCTTTTGCCCTTGCGAAACGCCTTTGGAGTTTCATCGGGCGTTCTCTTCACGAACCGAAACGAGTGCTGGGATTCATGAACAGAAAATAGACTGCAAGAACACCACTGTATAGAAGGACCGCAACGTAGGCGACCAGACTGAAAAGATGTTCAGTTCCCACTGTTTTGAACAAGGACAGGAACGGCACGATCAAAACAAGATCATATGCCAGGAAACTCAGCAATTGACCCGCGGCATTCTGCCAGCGTGGATACAGGAGTCCGTGCAAAAAGTAAAAGGCATCTCCGATGAAGATGCAGCCGAAGATGACAGATGAATCAGGATTCAAAGTCCAGGGGAAAATCGGCGCCTTGAGGAGTAAAGCCCCTCCGGCTAATACTAATGAAAAGATAAAAATCCCAAATGAGACTTTCACCAGCACAGGCGTGGAACGCGGGTCGCTCAGAGGCACGCGGCGACTCCAGAGAAACGAAAGGGCGCTTCCCACTGCCAGCAGGACCGCTACTACGCCAAATGGAAGCAAGTCCGAGCGACCCTGCAAAGCAAGCTGGAAAATGTAAATGGATGTAGTCGCGGCGATGACGATGATATTGAGCGATCCCGCGGGGAGCGCGCCCCATGTCCCTGTCCATCCGATCCAGATGGCAGCGACACTGGCGGCAGCAAGAATGGAACCGATGAACAGGTAGGAATACCGCCCATCCGGCCAGGGCCAGAAGATTTGAGTTACAAACGGGACCTGGAAAATGAAGCCGAGAGCGAGTGCCAAGCCCAACAGGCCACCGGGTAGAACTAGAGGACGAAGGAATTTCATGCTTACCTGCCTGTAATTTGATTTTAATTGACTTTCGTTGTAATCACTGGTAGGTCTGCGGCTCCTCCATCGCATCGAGACGCTTCGCAGTCCCACGCTTAGCAAATGCAGGCACGCCGCACTGGTCGGCTCAAGTCGACTTTTATATAATGAAAGGCTTCTTGGCCCGCACCATGCACCAAAGCAAGGCCCCTCGTCTGGTCTCCTGGCAAAACACTCCGATGCCTTATTTGGGGAGCATATCTGTGGTCTAAGTCATCCAAACATTGGATCAGTAGCAAGCAAATACCCTTCCCCGATAACGGAGAAGGGCATTCGGAAAAACATATTGCGCTTGCAGTTACACCTGGAGGAGAACCTCGTACGATTCCAGGGATGGTTGTGAGGCAAATATTCCATCGAACAAAGCCAGGGTCTGCGGCAGTGCCGCATTCATTGCATCAGCGTCCTCTTTTGTCTCCCACAAAGTAATGGTTACACCTTTGCCAGTTCCACGGTCGCCTACCAGATATGCGCCTTTGAACCCCTTTGCCTGCTTGATGGTCGGTGCAACCTTGTCACGCCAAATGGATATTGCATCGTCGGTCTTGCCTGATAACAATTGCGAATTGATCAGTCTTGCGTACATTTTCCATCTCCTTTAGAAATAAGATTGTGCGGCCGTTGACATGAGCCGCATGAACCGAGCAAATAAGCCCAAATATAATATGTCGATCATCGACAGCATTCCACCGAATCATGTGCAATACGCAAAGTGGACTTATTTTGTCCTGTTCATGGTAGCAAATTAATGTGCTTAATACAATACCCAATTCTAGGATGCGCCCTCTCCGCAGGGAGACATGAATGTCCTTGCTCAAAGCGAAGCCCTGTGGGCGCTTTGAAAGCGCGGTTTATCGTTGGAGGAACTCTCGCCGCCGAAGGATGCCGAAAGCAGCCCGCGCGTGAACCGGCACAGCCGCGAGCCGGGCAATATAGATGATCGCCAAATGGTAAACACACATCCCGCGGGCAACGGTAGAAAGTAACTCCCGGGCGACACCACAAAGACAAAACAACAAAAACCAGGATGGGATGGCGTTTGGATATCTGGCCCCTCGTCTGGACGAAGATGAGCATTGCTCCAATCATTGTAGCTCGATTGTGCGGATTCATTAGAAGCAGCAGGCAACGCATGAGTCTTTGATTAGAGTGATCTCCATTCCATTGACATCCTGTACAAAACATGTACAATATAGACAATATCTGTACAAATTCTGTGCATATATAACAATCTTAGAATGGAGTCAAGATGAAACGCTTTCCAATGTTCGTCATGTTACTGGTCGCGGCCTCCCTGGTGCTGGCCGCTTGTGGCCCAGCTGCCACCCCCGCAGCCACAGCCACGCCGATACCGCCGCAGCCCACTTCCCCCCCGGAGCCGATGCTTCAGGACATCGTCGGCACGGCGGTCGCCGACGGCCGCTTTACAACCCTCGTTGCCGCGGTTGAAGCGGCTGGCCTGGTAGAGACCCTTAAGGGCGCAGGTCCGTTCACCGTTTTCGCCCCCACCGATGAGGCATTTGCCGCCCTGCCCGCCGGTACGCTGGACGAGCTGCTCAAGCCTGAAAACAAGCAAAAGCTGACGGACATTCTCCTGTACCACGTCGTTCCGGGCAAGGTCATGGCCTCCGATGTGGCGTCCCTCACAAGTGCCGCCACCGCGCTCGGCAAGGACGTGGCCATCAAGTCCGAGATGGGCAGTGTCTATGTCAATGACGCCCGGGTCATCATCACCGACATCGAGGCATCCAACGGTGTGATCCATGTGATCGACGCGGTCATTCTCCCGCCCGCTGACGAAGCTGCCATGGACGAGAAGGGCACGATCGTCGACATCGCCATCGAAGATGGACGGTTCACCACCCTGGTCGCTGCAGTACAGGCTGCGGGTCTGGTCGATACGTTGAGCGGCGAGGGTCCCTTTACAGTGTTCGCCCCGACCGATGACGCGTTCGCCGCTTTGCCCGCCGGCACCGTCGAAAACCTGCTCCTGCCGGGGAACAAACAGCAACTGACAGATATCCTGCTCTACCACGTGGTCTCGGGCAAAGTCATGGCCGCGGACGTGACATCCCTCACCAGTGCTCCAACCGTGCTCGGTAAGGATATCACGATCAAGGTCGCAGATGGCAAGGTCTTCCTGAACGACACCGTACAAGTGATCATCACAGACATCGAAGCCTCAAACGGTGTAATCCATGTCATTGACGCGGTCCTCCTCCCGCCTCAATAGTCGCTTTCTCCTCCAGAGCAGGTAGCACTAAGAACGGACGGGCGTACGCCCGTCCGTTCGATTCTAGTTCCACCCGCAGCAGACTAGACATCCATGCTTGGAGATCAAGCAGTCAAGACTGGCCGGAACGGTTGCTTGCGCGTCGGATTTTGCCGCATCCGCCGTCGCGTCGGGATGAATTCCTCACTTAGCACCTTGAAGCCCTTCGGGCGGAACGACGAGTCGCTGCGGCCGTTCCACGAACTGAGGCAGGACTTTAGTGCGACTGTAAATGTGGCGTCACGATAAAAACAAGGACGGCCTCTTCAGGCCGTCCCATTTATCACTTACCAATTATCTAAAGCTTCGGGAACCGACTCACCACCTTCGCCGGTGTCGCAGGCTTATCCACTGCCCCGCCCTGGTGAATACCGATCGGCGTGCCTTCCTTTGCATAAGCCAAATCCAGATACGCCTGACCCGTCAGGAAGCGCTCGGCATCCACGGCGCAGGAGGTGACCCAGCCGATGCGCTCGCCGCTGGCGTTGACCACCGGGTCGCCGTTGTGCGCCATGCGGACACGCTGCTCGTCGAAGCGGAAGCGCACCACCACGCCCTTGCGTTCCTTCTCGCGTGCAAGGTAGGCTTCGCGCCCGATGAACCACGGCTTATACGGCTTGACGTAGGAACCGAATCCGCCGTGCGCCACGCCCAGGTCGCGCTCACCGAACTTGCCGGAGCCGAGTCCCATTTCGTGACCGTAGAGCGGCAGGCCCGCTTCAGTGCGCAGGGAGTCGCGTGCACCCAAACCGATCATCTTGACGCCGAATGGCTCTCCCGCTTTCATCACCGCGTTCCAGAAGTCCACAGCACGCTCGGGATGGACAAACAACTCAAAGGCCATCTTTTCGCCGGTGTAACCCGTGCGAGAAACAATTAAGTCAAAGCCTCCAACGACCGCATCACACAACTCAGTCCTCTTCAACTTCATAATGCGCACACGCGTCGCATCGTCCACGCCCATCGCCAGCAGGATCTCGCGGCTCTTTGGTCCCTGAAGGGCGATGTCAATTCTCATATCGGAACCAGACTTCGGGTCTCGCAGGTTGCGGATCTCGGCGTTGTATCCATAGGCCCGCGCCCACGGCCGCGCGTTGTCGATCTTGACCTTGCCATCGCGCACCGACTCGAACCAGGTGCGGTCCTTGTCATCGTTGGAGGCGTTCACCACTACGAGATACTTGTCCCAGCCGCGGCGATAGATGAGCGTATCGTCGATCACGTCCGCGTCGGGCGTCAGGAACTGACTGTAGAGGCTCTCGCCGGGCAGCAGTCCGCCGCAATCGTTGGCACAGATCGTATCGAGGAACGATGCCGCGTCCGCGCCGCGCACTTCATACACGCCCATGTGCGAGACGTCGAACAGGCCCGCCGCCTGACGAGTGGCAAGATGTTCCTCCACAACGGAGGAATACCAGACGGGCATTTCCCACCCCGCAAATGGGATGACCTTGGCGCCGCTGGATTTGTGAGTCTCGAACAGCCTGGTGCGCCGGAGGACTTCTTCAGGTTCGACCCACACGAACGGCGGTTTCTCCGTCGCTTCTGGCTTGACCATTGGCTGGGCGCCAATAAACCAGGGTTTTACCTCGCCTTTGGGCGCGACGTGTTGCGCCCCTACCTTCTTATTTGAATCCGTCACAACGAACGGCCCGGGCAATCTTTTTGCGTCGAAATCCTTTTCGCAATTGAGATCGAACGACATATATCCATCGGAAAGGTCGCGCAGCCAGGTCGCAACAATGCCAGGTGCTTCCGAAGGTTCAACGGCCTTGATGCCAACAGACACCTGAGCCTTCCCTGATTTAGGCACTTTCAATTGATACACGTTTGCATCGACTTTTGTGATCACCGCCTTGAAAATACCCCTTGGCGTGGCGATGGATGTCGCTTGCGATTGGCCTTTCTTCAACGCCGCGACATCGGATGAAACTGCGTAATCCAGCACCTGACGAACGCGCCTGCCGCTCAGTTCGAACACACCGCTTGTGGATTTATCATCCACGAAATAATAATGGGGATAGCCATGCTCTTTGAACTTAAAGTCAATGCCCGCTTTTTCCGCCAGCTTGCGGACGCGCAGCCGGGCATTGTTTAAGGTATCAAAGTCCACTTTGGCGCGGCGGACGCGTCCCTTGTGAGGCGTATCCACGGCGTGAGGTGCGCAGGCAAGGAGCACATCCGCCATGATATTGGTGAGGTCGCGCGTCATCTTCTCGTTGAAGCCGCGCTGTGTGATCCACGGCGTTCCAAGGCGAATGCCGGAAGGATCAGCCGAATTCTTATCACCGGGGATCGTGTTGCGATTGACAACAATCCCGACCAGGTCCAAAATGCGCGCAGCCTGATCGCCTGTCAGTGAAACGCCATCGGGCGATTTGACCGTAGTCACATCCACGTTCACGAGGTGGCAGTCCGTGCCGCCAAACGGGACACGCAGTCCGCGCTTGGTGAATTGGTCCGCCATGGCCTGAGCGTTCTTGATGGTTTGTGCCTGGAGTTGCTTGAACTGCTTGGTCTGGGCCAGCTTGAAGGTCAGAGAGAGAGCCGCAAACACGTGGACGTGAGGTCCGCCCTGTTCGCCGGGGAAGACGGCTTTGTCAAGTTTCTTGGCGATGGCCGCATCGGTGGTCAGCAGGACCGCGCCGCGCGGGCCATCGAGACTCTTGTGCGTGGTTGACATTACGACATGAGCGATGCCAATCGGAGAAGGCACCACGCCCGCTGCCACCAGGCCGCCAATGTGCGAAATATCTGCCAGGAAGTATGCACCAACTTCATCTGCAATTGCGCGGAACTTCTTCCAATCGGGAACCCATGAATAGGATGAATAACCGGCGATGATGAGTTTCGGCTTTGTCTCTAATGCCAGTTCACGGATCTTTGCATAATCGAGCTTCTCGTTCTCGTCCACCGTGTAATGCACAGCCTTGAACCATTTGCCCGAGCGGTTGACCGACGAACCATGCGAAAGATGCCCGCCATGCAGGAGGTTGAGTCCCATGATGGTCTCGCCAAGGGGGATCAAGGCCTGATAAACGGCGTTGTTAGCCGGCGCGCCCGAAAGCGCCTGCACGTTGACGAAGATCTGGTCCGCGGTGTATCCGTTGGCGGCGAAGGCTTCGGCCGCGCGGCGTCGGGCCAGCGACTCCACCACATCTGCATATTCGACGCCCTTGTAGTAGCGTGGGTCGCCATTGCGGCGATAATCAGCAAGTCGCGCCGGGTAATCGAGGATCTCTTCTTCGGTCATCCAACGCGACTCTTCGTCGGGGTAGCCTTCGGCGTAAATGTTCTGGAAGGCTGAAGCCAGCGCCTCACGCACCGCCATCGGCGCAGTGGATTCGCTGGGGATCAGAATCAACTTACGGGCCTGCCGCTCCGCCTCCAGTTGGGTCAGATCGTAAACGTCTGGATCGAGTTTGGCGAGGTTCCCGCGGAATAGAAAATCGGACATGTTTTGTCTCCTAGTCAAGTAGTCTAGCAGTCAGTTTGTCAATTTGTCAGACCAATCGAATTGTAGGACGGGAGGGAGGGATGGTCAAGTGAAAAATAACACATTAAACCCAAAAGAGAAGACTTGCGCCTTCTCTTTTCCTTGTGCTGCGAGAGCCAACTCACCGTTTACAGATGGGTGCTCATCAGAGCGATCACCTCTCCAAGATGCCCTTCAACTTTACGAAGTCTGACTCTTGCTCTTTCCTAATCGAGCCCGATATCAAAGGCTCGAGCAGCCGCATCAGCCCACTCGTTTCGAGGGCAAATTTATACTTCAGTCGGGTTCCACCCTGTTCTGGATTGAGCAGATAGCTGACACTGGCCTGCGGCTTGGTTGTGGTCTTCGTTTCCAGGCGCTTGTTCGGTTCGAAAGCAGTGATCTCTCCCTGGATTTCTGACTCTCTGCGGCCCAGGCGTCGAACTTCACGGAAGCGGGCACCGACGCGTAACGGCCCTTGGGTCGTGAGCTCATTCTTGATAAGATTGGACTGCCAGCTTGAGAGTTTGCTGGTATCCGCCAGGAAGGCAAAGACCTGTTCCACTGGCAGGTTAAGATGAATGGACACTTCATGCTTAATCATAGTTATCTCCTATTTTAAATATAATATACTTATATTTAATATGAATATGTTATAATTAAATTTAGGATTTGTCAAGGGTTATGAGCAAACAAAGATCTTCGAAGCGTGAATACAATTCCAGCGGCAGGCAGGCCCAAGCCAAAGAGACGCGCCGCCGCATCCTTGAAGCCGCGCGTAAGTTGTTTGTAGAACGTGGCTATGCGGGTGCGACTGCCGAGGCCATTGCAGCTGAAGCGGGTGTCGCCGCGCAAACCATCTACGCCAATTTTAAGAACAAGAAAAAAATCCTTGTGAGCTTGATAAACGTCTCACCCACCACGGGGGTCGACGACTCTACACCCCTGGATGAACAGCCCCGCGTACAGGCGGTCGCGCAGGAACGTGATCAGCGCCGGCAACTGGAGATGTTCGCTCAAGTAGTAGCCGATAACCTGGAGCAGGTGGCTGAAGTCTTCGAGATCATGGTGGATGCTGCCCGGATCGAGCCTGACCTGGATCGAATCATCCAGAAGCTCAACCGCCAACGCCTGGAACACATGACCCTTGCTGTTCAAGACATTGCCGCTAACGGGCCATTCCGGGAAAAAGTCGATAAAGAGTACGCCACCGATATCGTTTGGACCCTGACCAGCGGTGAAGTTTTCCTCCTCTTAACGCGAGGCCGCGGCTGGTCAAAAGAAAAATATGCACAGTGGCTGGCGGACACATTGACAAAGGTCTTATTGCGCTGAGAGAAAGGATCTAATTCCGTCTTGAAATCGCTAGCCAAAATCAGTACACTAGTTTCATGACCACCCTTTCCAAAACCGGCCAACTCAAGGATCTCGAAGGGCGTGAAAAATCGCTTCGGCGTCTCGTGGAACTGAGCGTCACGCTCAATTCCACGCTTGACCCGGATGACCTGCTGCAGCTCATCACTGCCACCGCGACAGAGTTGCTGGACTGCGAGGCTGCATCCATCCTGCTGTACGACGAGAAAAAGCCGCGCCTGTACTTCGCTGCCGCCACAGGCTCCGACCCGGCCAAGCTGGCTGAGATCCCTGTGCCGATCGACAGCAGTCTTGCGGGGACAATCTTTCGCACGAATGAGCCCCTTATCCTGAATAACGTCGAACAGGACCCGCGCCATTATCAGCTTGTTTCAGATCATGTTCAGGTCAAAATCAAAACGCTGCTAGGCGTACCGATGATGATCAAGGATCGCACCGTGGGCGTGCTGGAAGCAGTCAACAAGCGCGGCAGCGGTTTTACCGACAGCGACGCGATCATTCTTTCGGTTACGGCCTCGCACGCGGCCATTGCCATCAACAACGCACGCCTGTTCTGGAAGACACAGCAGGCCCTGAAGAAGGTACAGGAAACCGACCAGGTCAAGAGCCGCTTCCTGACACTGGCCTCCCACGAACTGCGCACCCCGCTTGGGATCATTCTTGGATATGCAACCTTCCTGCAGCAGGACGCAAAAGGCCAGCTTTCCGACCACGCCAATCACGTGCTCAACGCGGCAACACAAATGAAGTCCATCCTGGATCAGATGAACAACCTGACCCTGCTCCAGACCGACGAGATGGAGATAACGCCGACCCGCATTCCCATTCAGGATGTGCTGGGTTTTGCGCTGGATGAGGTCAAATACTCCGCTTCGCGCCGGGACCTTCAACTGGTCTATGCGTTTCAAGAGGATCCCATCTTTGTGAACGTGGACCCCGAAAAGACAACCCTGGCGTTCGTCAACCTTCTCAACAATGCCATCCGCTTTTCCCCTGAAGGGAGCGAAATTGTGATTGGCGCGGCCGACCAGGGAGAAAGTGTCATGGCCTGGGTGCAGGATAAAGGGATCGGCATTGCCGTCGACAAACTACAAAAGATCTTCGAAGAGTTCTATCAGGTCGAGCCGCCGGATACACGTCACTATGGCGGACTTGGGATTGGTCTTACGATCGCCAGGGGACTGATCGAAGCACAGAGCGGAAAAATCTGGGCCGAGTCCGAGGGGTTAGGTCAAGGTTCAACATTCAAGGTCGTTCTGCCTAAAGCATAGAAAACAAAACTGACAGGCGTTTGGCCTGTCAGTTTTTACCGAAGAAAAAAGAGTGGCTTGTTTCCAGGACGCTGGAAGCAAGCCACTGTGTATTCCCGCAGAAGAGGGTAATCGCTTACCCTCTTGGTTGGTGCGGTCATTGCGAGAGCGCGGGCTGTGATGAGGCTGTAATGTGCTGTGATGGGCTGCGATGTGCGGTGATGAAGCTGCGATGTGCTGTCATGAAGCTGTGGTGTACTGTGATGGGCGGCGATGTACTGTAATGAGTCTACGATGTCTAGCGATGAACTTATAAGACGCCCTCGCAATGATGTGCAAATTATGACTCGGATATGTTATTTTGAGCCTTTAGAAAGAGCTTACAACTTGAAAAAGTCAACAAAAATGCAAGGTGATTCTTTGCACATAATTTGATGGATGCAACGGATACACCTAAGACTATGTGCCATTTGAAACGCTTGGAGTTCGCTCTTCCCAGCAGTACGAACTGTACCGTGTGCCGCGCTTGTAGTTAATTATCAGACAAAAGGACTGTCGCGAATGACAGTCCTCGATCAGTTTATGAACTCGCTTTTGTCTGAAGCAGCTTGATGAGTGCATCCATCAAGCCGGATGGAATTCGATTGAAGCCGCCACCTCCCTGTGCTCGGCGCGCCTGCGCAGTAGCGATCTGGCCAGGTGTCAGGTTCTGGCCATTACCAAAGCTCTGACCGCCCCCCTGCCCACCTCCCGGGCCTCCGCCTCCTTGAAAACCACCGGGTGGGAAGTTGCCCTGCCCCTGCCCGCGCGGCTGAGGGGTACCGGATGCATTTGCAGGCCTGAACGATATACCCAAATCCTGCATGGTTTTGAAGAGATCCTGCCGGGTCAACTTCATATCTGTAATGGCTTTCATTTGGTCAGGGGTCATCGTGTCCTGGATCTGGGTAACGACCGCATCCACTTCCTGTTGAGCCGCATTGTCGCTGCTGCTCAAGTCTTTATATACCTGCCAGAGCGGAAGGAGATCCGCGGCCTGAGTCTTGGTAACAGCATTATTCGTGTTTTCGAGTTTGAATGTGCCTATCAGGATTTGGTCCTGCACGGGCAATGGTTGGTTGCTGAATTGATTATTTGATTGATTGTTTGAATTGCCATTAGGGACAGACCCGGTCGGGGTCCCGCCCGAAGCGCCGCAGGCGGTCAGAATCATCGTAAGCATAATCAACAACGGAAGAACTATCTTTTTCATTCTATTCCTTTATACTTCGCGCTGAGCGCGGTCGAGGCGCGGGTTGATTGAAAACTCATTTTTTCCAAGTGACACATCCTTCGACTACGCCGCTGTCGCGGCTCAGGACGGAGGTCTACTCATAACGCAAGGCATCAATCGGGTCCAGCTGCGCGGCCTGGTTCGCGGGGTAGTATCCAAAAAAAGCACCGACAAGCGCGGCGGATGAAAACGCGAGCAGGATGGAATTGGCCGCCACAACAGTCCGCATGCCACTGGCCGCCCCAAAAATGTAAGCACCCGCGACACCGATGAAAACTCCAATCAACCCGCCGACAATGCTGAGCATGAGCGCCTCTGTCAGGAACTGCAAGCGGATATCGGCGGGCGTCGCGCCAACTGCCTGACGGATACCGATCTCGCGCGTGCGTTCGGTGACGCTGACCAGCATGATGTTCATGATGCCGATGCCACCTACAATCAACGAGACGCCGGCCACCCACGCCAGTAAAGACCGGAATGCCGCAGTGGTCGATTCCTGCGCAGTGATAATGTCCTGTTGCGTGGTGACCGTGAAGTCGGCGGTCTCGAGCGTGACTTTGTGACGCTTCACCAGAAGAAGTTGAACCTGTGCGATGACGTCGGCCATTTTTGCTTTGGGATCCACTTCGACGTAGATCAGGTTCACGCGGTCCCCGCGGAAACGGGCAAATTGGGATGGTGTGAACTTCTGGAACACGGTCGTAATGGGTGTATAAAGGCGGCCATCATAATCCGTGCCTCCCACGGTACCTTTTTTATCGAACACTCCAATCACAATCAGTTTGGTCGTGCCCACTGTGACATATTGACCTATGGGATCGGATGTGCCAAAAAGCTCCTGGGCGAGGCTGTTTCCCAGCACTGCCACCTTCTGTTTCTGCTGCACATCCGCATCGTTCAAGTAGCGTCCGCTGGCAATTTTCATGTCCCGTACAGATGGAAAGCCGGGCGTCGTGCCCAGAATGGAAACATCGGTCAACGTGACATCGCCGTACTTTATGGTCTGGGAGGAGTTCTGCTCGACAACAACAGCCGTTACGCCGGAGACACCATTTTGAATGGCGGACGCGTCTTCATAGATCAATCCTTCTGAACCTTCCTGCGGACCGGGCCCACCGCGCGTGAAGCTGCGCTGGACAAAGATTAAGTTCGAGCCAAGGCTTGTGATCCTCTCCTGGATGGTGGCTTCTGTGCCCGCGCTGATTGCAACCATGATGATGACCGCCGCCACACCAATAATGATCCCCAACATGGTCAGGAAGGAACGGATCTTGTTTTTCAGAATCGCTTCCCAGGCGATGCGCATGGCTTCAGACGGTTTCATGCTGCAGCTCCTTGTGACCGTTGTGAACCACGGTATCTACCAGACCATCTGCCAGGTGGATGGTCCGCTGGGTGTGAGCAGCGATCTTCGAGTCATGCGTCACCATAACGATGGTCGAGCCATTATCATGTAACTTGTGCAGCAATGTCATGATCTCTTCACCGGAATGACTGTCGAGGTTGCCGGTGGGTTCATCAGCGATGACCAGCACCGGGTCGTTGATCAATGCGCGGGCAATGGCGACGCGCTGCTGCTGTCCGCCGGAAAGTTCATGCGGTTGATGGTGGATACGATCGCCAAGCCCGACCATTTCCAGGGTGGCACGCGCTTTGTCTTCACCATCCTGAATAGTCTTTAGTTCGGCATGGTTATACAGGAGCGGCAGGGTGACATTCCGAAGAGCCGATGTACGTGCCAGCAGGTTATAAGCCTGGAAGATGAAACCGATCTTCCGATTACGGATCGCCGCCAATTGAATTTTATCCAAACGGCTGACGTCCTCCCCATCCAAAATATATTGCCCCGTTGTCGGCTGCGACAGGCAACCGAGGATGTGCATCAACGTGCTCTTGCCCGAACCAGACGGGCCCATGATGGCAACGAACTCTCCTGCCCGGATCTGTATATTGATACCTTTCAAGGCCGTGACGCTGATATCGCCCATCCCGTAGACCTTGGCAATATCAATCGTCTCAATAATGAGGTTACCCGTGGTCATGGCGTTGCTGCCTGTGACTGCGAATTGCTCGTTTGTGTGACCCCGGTCGAGACAACCTCTCCCGGCTTCAACCCTGATTTGATCTCGGCAAAGGTCTGATCCTGGATCCCAACCTGCACGACACGCAATTTCAATTTGCCGTTTTCCACCACAAAAACAGTATATTGATCACCTGCTGGATGGAGTGCTTCCACTGGAACGAGCACTGCATTCTGTGCCTGCCCGCCAATCACATCCACGGCGGCACTGGTCCCGAGCGGGAGGTTGAACGGATCAGCGATATTGTCAAGCGTGACAACCGCATGCACCACGGAGGTATTCGACTGATTGGTAAGACCCGGATCGACACGGATGACTTTACCGGTAAATTTCTTATCAGGCAGAATATCGAATGTGACATCCGCTTCATACCCAACTTTCACGTGATTCCAGTCGGATTCGTCGAGATACACATCCAGGGTTGGCTGGCTCAAATCGGCAACTGTCATGACGGTCGTCGAGCTGCCGACCGTATCACCGACGCTCGTATCAATCGCCATGACAGTGCCGTTAATGGGCGAGACGATATGAGTCCCATCGAGGGTTGATTGAGCGGACTCCAAATTGAGTTTTGCCGTTTCCAGATCGGTCAATCCGCTGCCCGTTGCATCTGCGGGGACATCACCGCCGGTCAGCGTTGCATAGAGATAATTCGCCTCCTGGAGCGTTGCCTCTGCCTGCGTTACTGCCGCTCGGGCCTGCAGGATTTCGGAATCCGTGGGCGCAGCGACATATTTCGTGCCGCTCGCTCTATCAAAGACAGTGAAATTATTTGGCAGGTAGTTATGCTTGTAGAAATCCTTGCTGCCTTTTAGCTTATCGTTTGCAAAATCAAGATAGGCCTGGGCATCCTTAAGTTTCTTCTGCAGATCTGTATTAGATGGTGCGGCATCCGCTGCGGTCTTGGCCTCGTCAACCGCCTGCTGGGCTTTCTTGACCTCCAATTCCCAATGGAAAACCTCCGGGCTGATGAGATACGCCAGATGATTATTCGCTGAATCAAGGCTGGTTTGAGCCGCGGCAATCGCCTCCTGGGCGGATGCAATCGCAGCGGGCGAAGTCAGCTCCATCAGACTGCGTTTCGCCTGGGTCAATTTGATCTGAGCGTCGGTATCGTTGACCTCCGCCAGAAGATCACCGGCCTTGACCTGGTCCCCGACTGCGACCTTGATATCTTTCACCTGTCCGCCCGTTGCGAAAGCCAGGTCCACCTGATTCTGTGCGATCAGCGTGCCAGTTCCGCTGGCATAGATGATCAGGTCTCCTTGCCGTACCACAGCCGTCTGAAGTGCCTGTGTAACTGTCGCAGTATTCTTTGATGTGAGTGTAGTTACAGGGAAATAGATCGCGCTGCCAAGAATCAGAAGAAAAAGGATCGCCAGGCCCGGGCGAATGAGTTTCCTCGGTACTCTGGCAAACAGTCGATGGTTTTCGATTTTTGCGATTAGGTTTGAAATCTTTGTCGGCAGCCCCCCTACAAAAGCAGGAATCCACGTTCTAGATTGCATATTGCGCCTCTTTGGAAAAGAGCTATCTTCATCCGCACCGTAGTATATGCCTAAGATATGAAAAATTGATGAAACGACGAAGGTTCCATGGAGGCGGGTTACAGTTTTCGCGAATTTATGATACCTTTTGAGAGCCTCCGCCAGCGGAACGCAGCTATGCTTGAACGAAACATCGCAGGAGATGCATCATGAAAACCAACCCGAATAAACTCTGGATTATCGTCATTGCGCTTGGGTGGCTGTTCGACTTCCTGTTCTGGAAGAAGACCCCCGGTGTGAATTTCGCAATTTATGTAACGTTTGTGCTGGTGGGAGCGTTCTATCTTCTCCTCAGCGACGGAATCCGCCCGAACCGAAAGAGCTTGCTGATCCTCACTGTGCTTGGCGTTTTCGCAGTCATTACCTTCCTGCGGGCCGAGCCGATAACGACTTTCCTGGCTTATGCATTCACCCTGTTTTCGATGAGCATTCTGGCGGTCACTTACCTGGGCGGGCGCTGGATCCAATATTCGATCTCAGATTATTTTGGGAGATTTCTAACTCTCCTGGCGAGCGCCATTGCCCGACCGGTGAGCTTCGCCGCTGAAGTTCGCAAGACACAGGCGGAATCTGGAGTGAGGCCGCCCAAATGGAATATCTGGCCCTTCGTGCGCGGCATCATCATTGCGCTGCCGGTCCTCGCCATTTTCGCATCCCTGCTGGCCTCAGCGGACCTGATCTTTAGCCAGAAACTGAATCATGTTATTCAGTTGTTCAACCTCGAAAAACTTCCCGAATATATCTTTCGACTGATTTACATTCTTGTCATTGGCTACGCATTGGCCGGGGTGGTCCTCCATGCAGCCACACAGTCCACCGACGAAAAACTGGTCGGCGACGATAAACCTCTCGTGCCTGCATTTCTTGGTTTTACTGAATCAGCGATTGTGCTCGGAAGCGTCGTGGCCCTCTTTACCGTGTTTGTGATCATCCAGTTTCAATATTTCTTCGGCGGACAAACCAACATTCACATTGATGGATATACCTATTCAGAATACGCGCGGCGCGGGTTCGGTGAATTGGTCGCAGTTGCCTTTTTTGCGCTGTTGATGCTCCTGGTACTGAGCGGAATCACAAAACGTGAGGGAGAGTCACAGCGGCGCGTCTTCTCCGGGCTCGGTGTGGCGCTCGTGATCCTCGTGCTGGTCATGCTTGTTTCGGCGTACCAGCGCCTGGTCCTGTATGAAGCGGCGTATGGCTTCTCCCGTCTCCGCACCTATACGCACGTCTTCCTCATCTGGACCGGCCTGCTGCTCATCGCAACGATCGTGCTTGAAATCCTGCGAAAGGAGCGGGCCTTCGCGCTTGCGGCGGTGATCGCCGCTCTCGGTTTTGCCATCAGTCTGCCGCTTCTCAATGTGGATGCGTTCATTGTCCGGCAAAATGTTCAGCGTGAACTTCGCGCGGCAGAGAACAGCGACAAGGTGGATCTCGACGCCCAGTACTTCACGAACCTTTCAGATGATGCCGTTCCCGTGCTGGTGTCTACGCTTCAGACGCCGTCCCTGCCTGCTCCCGTCAAAGACAAAGTTGCGGCGTCCCTGGCCTGTATCCGTTACACACGCGGCCTCGACAAAAGCCAGCTTTCCTGGCAATCCTTCCACCTTGCTCATTTCACCGCAGACCGGGCCCTTGCCTCCGTGAAGAAACTGCTTGACAGCTATCAGGTCACTACTTCTGACTGGCCGACAAAGGTGATTACGCCTGGAGGAAATGAATTTCAATGCGCTTCCAACTATTATGATTGACGTGTTTCCCTCTTAAAAGCAGAACCCGCTCCAAACTTTCCGGAGCGGGTTCTTTCTTTCTATATCAGACTTTCAAGCGCGCACTGAGATCTCGTAATTGAGAAAAGGAAACTGGCTTGACCATGACAATGGTTGCCCGGTCACGGTACATTTCGGCCAGTACATTGTCAGCGGTTGTGATGATAATGTTCGCCTCGTTAAGTTCATCTGTTGAATGGATTTGGTCGAGCAGGGCTCCGCCGTCCACATGCGGCAGATGCAGGTCGAGCACAATGACATGCGGCGTTGTTTCCTTCAGACGTTCTTGGGCAATCGCTCCATCACGAATGGCCTCCACTTGAAACCCGGCAGTCTGGAGTGCCTGGGTAAAGATTTCTGACAAATCCTGATCATCCTCAATGACCAGCGCAAAGTTCTTTATCGTCATTTCATGTCCTTTCTTTTATCGGCCCGCTTCCAGGGGAAGTGTGGCTGTGAATACGCTGCCCTTGCCTTCCTCGCTCTTAATCGTGATCTCTCCTCCCATCAGCTCCACCAATTGCTTGACGATTGACAGTCCAAGGCCAAACCCGCCCTGCTTCCGCGTGGTTACGCTGTCCACTTGCCGGAATGTATCAAAAATATGAGGGACCTCGTTCTCTGGAATCCCGACCCCCGTATCGGTCACTTGCATACTCCAGCAGTCTGGCTCAGACCTGAATAGGTGCACATGAACGCCGCCCCGTTCTGTAAATTTGATCGCATTGTTTACAAGATTGACCAGAACCTGCTGCAAACGCTGTGGATCGCCCCTGAGCTTTTCAGGCATCGCCGGATCCAATGTATCGGTCAGGGAAAGTCCTTTGTCACTGGCGATTTTGTCCATAGTATGATGCAGGGTCTCAAGCAGGGAGGCGATCTTGAAATCCTGTGGTTTGATGGAAAGCTTTCCTGCCCTGATTTGTGCCTCATCCAGCAAGTCTCCCACCATACTCAGGAGACGCTGGGCGTTTACCAGAATCCGATCAGCAATGGATAACTGTCTTTCATTGAGAGGCCCGTAAACAGATTCCTTCAACATTTCAGCAAAACCCAGGATGGCGCTCAGCGGGGTGCGCAACTCATGCGAAACGATCGCGACAAAAGTGTCTTTCATTTTCTCAAGTTCGGCTTCCCGGGAGACATCGCGAAACACGGTCACGGTTCCAATGTTTTCACCCGCCGTATCCTGCACGCGTGCGATGCTCGTGGAAAGCGTCTTCCCTGCCCATTCGATGCGAAAGCCAGGCAAAGTATCCTGTGGATTTTCGATCAAAGCCATTAGTTTTCCGCGGTGTGCAGCGGATAACTGCGCATTTTCAATAAGCTGATCGAACCGGATTCCCATCAGGTTTGGCAAAGGCGTCTCCGTAAGCTGACTGAGCGCGGGGTTGGCCAGGATGGCAACGTTATTTGAATCGAACACAATGACGCCATCCGCGATGGAATTGAGAATTGCCTGGTTGCGTCCCGCCAGGACCAGTTCGCGCGCGAGGGCATTTGCCAGTTCATGAGTCTTTTGCTCAACAAGATGGTCCAGATTTGTATTGATCTCACGCAAATCTTTCAAAGCCTGTTCGAGGCTCCGCGCTGACAGCCAGGATAGGAGGGCTATCAAAAAGAAACCCACCATGGCAAACGAATTCAAAGGGGTTCCGGATATTCTTGCGAGGATGCTGATTTCAATGGAACCGAATACCGCGAACACGAAACTAAAAGAAGGCCTTAAGAGGATGCTGGCCATAATAATGGGCACGGTAAAAACAAATAGGCTTCGCCCATTCGCCAATTCTGCCTCGGAGTCTGAAAAAGCAAAAATGATCATTAAGAACAATAGGAAAAGGGAACTGGCTACCCAGCCCGGAAGATGTTGATTACGATTAAGAAGGTAGAAAACTACGGTTCCCAACAGCAAACCGACTGCTGCTGCCAGTCCAAGCCACAGGTTATTTATATCCTTAATGACCGCAAATGCTGACGAGAAAAGCACGACGACCAGTGTGACAAGCGAGAGAAATGCGACTCCTGTCAGCAATATGTTTAGCAGCTTACGCCGCCGCCTGTCATCCGGATCAGAGGATGGCACGTCTGTCAATCGACTTAGAAAGTCCGAAATTGTTTTCATGGCTTATGATCTCGCAAGTTGCATTGCACTAAGAATGGTCGATTTGACAACATTCTCAGGACTGTAAAGCACTTTTCCAATCCAAAGAGGGGGATAGGGCTGACTGCTGTGTTTTTCGAGCCACGATAGCCCTTGTTCGATGGGGCCCTTTTGAATCCTGGCTCCATTTTTATTCCACGTTGTGAGAGCCTGGATGCAATACGCTGTTTCTTCAGCCGTTGGCACGGTCGGGAAGATCCCCCAAGAGCCATCGCGGTTTTGCATTTGCAAAATCCATTTCACGGCTCGTTCACTCATTTCAAAATCATAGCGATGAGCCGCAATAACGGCATGGGAAGTGGCATAAAAAGGAGAACTATGCCATTTGTCACGCCAGAACGCCTGGTTCACGCGGTTATTTTTCAGGTATGTGATAATTTTAATTACGCTTGGATGATTCGCATCCAGGCCGGCGTGCTTCAGGGCGTCCAATGCGTGGATATTCACACTGATGGAGGAATTCGTTTCCAGAGGGTAACAGTGGAAATAATCATCCTCTTCATAATTGAGAACAGTTTGAATATCAGCCGGGCATCCAAATTGCTTTAAGACGCTGTAAGTAAGACTTGTATCGTCTCCATCCTTTGGTGTGTAAGTCTCGGAAAAGCTTACGCCCTGCTGCGGATCCCAATTCTTGGTAAGATGAGCAAGATGCGGTTCGCAAAGTGTCCTTAACTCATTCGGAATGGTATCTATTAATGCTAGATTCCATAACACCCATGATCTTTCAAACAAGTCAAACGGGGCAGCAAAAGGCGTCGCCCCATCAGCTTGCACCACATTCCTTAAATAGGATAATGTATTTTCATTTCCTTTGTTTACAAAGCTGGCAAAATATGCGCTTGCGGCAGGGCTGTTTGCCACAGAGCCGTTGCTTTCCTGCAAATGGTCGATATCCAACAAGTCGATATGGTCGATCCCTGCCATTTCGCTTGAGAAGGCCGGCGTGATTTGCCTGCTGATCTTTAAGCCTGCAAGCTTGGCCATTTTTGCTTTTCTCAAGTGACTTAATCGACCCAGAATCCGATCTCCTTGTCGCCTGATAATTCCCAATTTTTCGGCTTCGGCTACAAGAGTGGGAGCAATCATCTCAAACCCGACAGTTGACCCGTTTGGGTCAGACGCCAATCCTTGTGTAGCTCCGGAAGTAATCCGCTCCAGGGCTTGTAATCCTTGTTCAATTTGAACCTTATCGCGGGCGCGCCTTCCGCGGTAGGTGAGTGAGATCATGGCAGCCAGGGTGCAAATTACGCGGTCATGGTAGTAATAGACATCTCTGGCGCCCCAACTGCCATCCGGTAATTGATGCTCGCTGATCCATTGCAGAGCCTGATTGCTCAATTTTGAGTCAACCTCGTTCATACGAGCGACCCACGCTGTATCGTAGGCAGTTGTACTCATTCGCCCAGGACCGATTTCCTTCAACAGCTTAAACATTTCATTCATTGCGTTTTCCATGGCTTATTCCCTCCTTCCGGACTTTGCGTACCAGATGCCGCCGTAGACTTCACCGACTCCCAGTGTGGTCTCTCGCTCCATTTGATAAAAGCGACGCATGGCTTCAAAGTTTTCCTGTGACATATTAAGGTAATCAGGTTCATCCAGAGGCCGCAAATAGATATGGTCATAAAGAATATTCCGTAACTGGCGCTCATTCATATACAGAGAGGGTGCAACGGTAAAGTAAAGGCTTTCGCCGCCCCAGCTCAGCATTGGGTAATCAAAAACACTGAATTTTTCAAAGCCAATGAAGATGCTGGCCCTCTCAATGTACTCCCCGTAATAAAGTTCGATCAATTCGCGACGGTTAGGAATATGCCCGGCATGGTCATGGAACTTTATGGCAAGTTCTGCAATGTTTTCGGTTACATCACTGGCGAAGACTCCATAAAGTAATCGGTAGGGACCGTTTTCGGCGGTTTTTTGGGTAATCTCATCAAAGGTGCAAAGAATATCAGCATAGGATGTTCTAGAGAATTCCTTGCGGTAATCCCCATAAAAGCGGACACGTACACCGTAATTTTCATAAAAAGATAGAAACTCGGGATGCTCAGCCAACGAACTCATGCTGGAACCAATCTGTGACATATATTCCTCGCCGCGACTCAGAATATCCCCGCCGAAGACCGGTGCCAGGATTGTATCCAGGCCATGATCGAAAAGCATCTGATACATCTGTATGTAACGCCTGCGAGTTGCTGTAACATATGCCTGGGCATCTCCCTGCCCGTTGCTCGCGTGTTCCAGCAGAAACCAGCGGCGCGTCCCATTGAATGGAAAAACGCAGACTTGTGGACCACCGGCGCGTACAATTTCCGCGACAGCCTCAGTCGGCAAGCTTAGAAATTCTTCGGGCTTCATCCGTTCCATAAATAATCTCTTTAGCTCTCCATAGGATTGTTTGAGGAAAGCAGCATATCCATTGTCTGAAGGTACTCCCTCCAGCCGGGATACAGAGCGAAATCATTTGGATTAAAAGACTCCGACGGGTAATCTATCTTGACTCTGAGAAAGTTATATAACCCGCGCTGCTCTTGTGTTGTAATTTCCACATCGGCTAACGACTTTGGCGCGCGATAATGATATTGGTTCGTAGTGACCTGAGCTGCCATCGTTTTAATTCGATCGCCAGCATTTTCAGAAGAGCGCTTGCATTGCTCGTCTAAAAAAATGCACAAGCGCGAACATTCCTGTTGCGGATTTTGGATTAATTGATCGTAGGCCATAAAAAACTTGCGCCGGCTGGCCTCGGTAAACGAGAGCAGGTTGAGCATGCAGGACTGCCAGTAAACGAATCCTGCTGAAAGCGGGACATCCTCCTGTGCAAGCCCTTCCATGCCTGCAGCGGATAATATAGTCTCCACTGGATGCCGAACTGGGATCACATACGTCACATCACCCCAGATCTGTGCCCAGAACGGAATCACCAGCGGGAGACGCGGATCTTTCCAGACCCAGGCAATAGTCCCGTTTTGATCGGCCTCCCTGTCCATTTCGTCAAGAGCCGCTAAGGCGCGTTCTCCGAGAACTGGATCCTGGGCTTTTTCCAACAATTCATTTGTAGGCGTTGGGACCCGGCTGTTATCCTTCAAAAGCTCATCGTTGATTTTTTGAAGTGCAAGATGCTCCATGTAGCCATACTGATCCTTGAAGAGATCCTCTTCACGCCCGGCATATGCGCCCCACAGGCGGATCAATTCTGCGATGAGGGAAGTCCCGCTTCGATAGATTCCTGCAACGATAATTCTTTTTGCCATTGATTTGATTCCTCAGTTTGCCCAGTGTAAAATCTTGTTTACAATGGGATTTGCAGACGCAAATACCAGCGAGGCATTATCTTCAGTCGAAAAGCCCAACCTTTGCTTGACATCGTAGGCGCCGCTTCCCCAACGCAGCAAGCGAATTTTGTGTTCGAAGGCAATTTTCAGGCTTTCATAAACGAGAGCGAAATAAACGTAAGGTATGTCTTTGGCGAGACCCAGCATGCTGGTCATTTGGGAACTGTTGTCTTCCAGCAAGAGTCCGCAGCCGACGAGCTGTTCTCCAATCAGAGCAGTCAGGAAAATGCCATTGACCAGATCCATGTTTTCAAGCATGCGCCTTGCCCAGGGATTGGGAAGCGCACCATGGCTGGTCTCCACATTGCGGATCAAGGTTAAGGCTTCTTCTGTCCGAAATGGATACAAATGACGCTCGACGTGCATGCCCAATTTGTCCGCCTCACGCGATACACGTTTGTAATGCTGGCGATCCTTTTTGCCCACTGACGCCAGATAGTCATCCATACTTCCCCAGTTATTTTCCATCTTCATACCCGGCTCGGAGGCTGTCATCCCTGAGAGATGAGGTGGCCAGCCAATCACCTCCGCCTTGCTCATATAATCGAATACAATAAAAGAGGCTTGAGACTGACGAGCAATCTCCTGCACAGCCTCTGTTAGAACTGATAGGATTTCATCCCTGTTTGCCTGATCTGAGATGATCAAGCCAGTCGTATAAGCAAGCGGGGATCTGCAGACTAAAAGCGGCCAGCGATTTAACAGACCCTGAACCGGTTTCCTGAAGATGCCGAGCATCCGAGGAAGCGGTTCAGCGCGCACCAGCCAGAGGCAGGCGCGTGCAACCAGGTTACTCCCTTCGCAAGCGAGCAGATACGCAGGCGGACAGTCTGCCATCACCTGCTCGCCGTAAGCGTACCAGCGGTGACTTTGAAAGGGCCGGCCGCTGCTGAGTTGATCCCATATCGTAGAATCGATCTCCTGGATGCTTGAGACCATTTTGATGTTCAAGGTTGACATGGCAAAATTCGTTTTTTTCTGAGGTCTGGACTTCCAGATTCTACATGAGGGTATGTATTCTTTTCCTTGCGACTTCCTGTCTATCAAAAGTGTAAGGTGATACGACAAAACATTTCACTTGAGGTGAAGCATGCAAATTCGCACGTTTCGTTTGAAACCCAAACAAGACCTCTTCGATGAGATCGAAAGTTATGTTGCGACTCAGCATATCGAAGCGGGATGCCTGCTTTCTTCGGTGGGCAGCCTGACCCATGCCACGTTGCGGCTGGCGAATCAGAATATCTACAACGAGTATGAAGGCCATTTCGAGATCGTGTCCCTCAATGGAACTATTTCACAACACGGCTCCCATTTGCATATTGCTATTTCAAATGAGAAGGGAGAGACCATTGGCGGTCACCTGGTACGCGGATGTAGAATTTACACGACCGCGGAAATCGTTCTTGCCGAGTTTGAGGATGTGGTTTACAGACGTGAATTCGCTGAAGATTCCGGATATGAAGAACTGACGGTTCATCCCCGCTGAATAGAGTGGCTCATACAAAAAAATGGAGCCGCATGTTTGCGGCTCCATCAAATGGGGGGTCGTTGATGTTTACTTGCTCTTAATGTTGATTGTCTTCGGGCGTGCCTCTTCGGCTTTGGGCATGGTCACCGTGAGGATCCCATTTTCAAATTCAGCGGTGGCCTTGTCAGCAGAGACCGCTGTGGGAAGAGCCACCGAGCGTTCAAACGAGCCCCAGCGCTGCTCGCGAAGATGATAAGCCTTTTCCTTCTTCTCTTCCTGCTGCCTGGTCTCGCCGCGCAGGGTCAACACATCGCCCGTAATGTTGATCTGGACTTCGTCAGCTTTCATGCCGGGCAGGCTGGCTTTGACCACGACCTCGTCGTCAGTCTGATACATATCAATCGCAGGCCGCGACCAGCCATCGGTCATCGCTCCGAGCGGGCGGGTGAAGGCTTCGTCGAAGAGATGATCCATCGCCTCACGCAGGGTCATCATTTCACGAGCGGGTTCCCAACGAGTTAGATTGGACATAGCTACCTCCTTACGATAGTTCTGAAGTATTTTATGTCTTTAATTTAAAGAGCTTGCGTTAAAAAAACGCAAGCTCTGCATAAAAAATCCGTTAGAAATCCTATTCCTTTTCCTTCTGCCTCTTGAAATCCACAAAGCGATAGCCGACGCCGCGCTCCGTCAGGATATATTTCGGGTTGGCGGGATCTTTTTCGAGCTTCTGGCGCAGGTAATTGATATAAAGGCGGACGTAATGCGGTTCGTCCCGGTATTCGTATCCCCACACTTTTTGGAGCAGTTGATCATGCGAGACCACCCAGCCGGCGTTCTGGACAAGGTGGAAGAGCAGGCGGTATTCCGTTGGGCGCAGCTTGACCAGCTTGCCTTCGAGCCAGATCTCGCGGCGGTCGAAGTCGATCTTGAGGCGGTCATCGATTTCGAGCAGCCCATGCATGGAGCCAGTCGCGGTCTCCGTGCGGCGCAGCACGGCCTTCACACGGCTGACCATTTCCCGCGGGCTGAAAGGCTTGGTGATGTAATCATCTGCGCCCAGTTCCAGGCCGCGCACACGGTCATCCTCTTCCCCTTTGGCGGTCAGCATAATGACCGGCACATTACTGACCTCTCGAATGGTCTCCAGTACTTCGAAACCATCGAGATCAGGCATCATGATATCCAGCAGGATCAGATCGGGGGTCACATCGCGCAGCTTTTGGATGGCCTGCTTACCGTTGTTGGCCTCGCTGACCTGAAAACCATCGTGTTCCAGGTTCATGCGGATAAAGCGCACCATGCGCTCTTCATCATCCACAACGAGAATGCGGCGGCGGTCAAACGATTCGGGCATATCACTCCCTCACAAAGCCGATGATCTTTTCCTCTTCACTACTTTCGAGGATCTCAATCAGGTTCACTCTTGACAGCGGCCAGATGACTTTAACGACATTCGGTTCCAGGTAGTGCAGGTCCTTGCCGTCACGCTGACGCGGGTTACTGACCACAATATTCGTGTCCGCGGGTTTGGGCAATTCGTCCACTTCACCGGCAATGGCGGTTTCGCCCGGAATGTGCAAAATCACAGTGTAGGCCATGTTTGACTTCCTTAATTCTTGAGCAGCACCTGTATCTTTAGCTTACCAAGCGAGACGATGTCACCATGATTCAAGATCTGTTCCACATTGGCCGTCAGCCGTTTGCCATTGATATAGGTGCCGTTGGCCGAACCGAGGTCCATGATGATTGCGCGTTGATTATCACGTTTGACAACTGCATGTAAACGGGAAACGCCGCTTGCATACGCCTGATACGGTGAAAGGTCTATATCCGGCATGATCGGCTGCCCCTCACTAATGCGGCCAAGTGTGAATTCGTTCCGGCCGGTCAGTGGCAGAACCTGGCCGGTATCCAGTAAGTGCAGGCTGCCCCAGGCATCGACCCCGCCAGGCTGATAACTGCGTGGAGCAACAGGAGGAACACGCGCGGTTGTGGATGTATCCTCGGCGATCTGGCTGGTTGAAATGTGCTGTGTGATCAGCGCATCCTTGCCGCCCAGTTGGGCTCCACATTCACTGCAGAACATGGAGCCTGCCATGTTCTTATGCTTACAATTTGGACATACGATCATGTCGCCTTCTCCTTAGAGCCTGCCAGTAAAAGCGCACGCGTCTGGTACTTGATGACCTTGTTACCAGCGGCGCTCATGGCATGCATTCTTTCAATGTGATCTGCTTCCAGCAGTGCGGTCTTGGCGAGTTGCTGTTCTCCCTGCGCGAGCAAATGAGTTGCAAGGTTATGAAGTTGGCGCGCAGCAACGTCGAAATTGCCGGCTTCTGTTTCGGCGCGGGCGCGTTCCTGCATCCGGTACAGCGTAAGGCGGGAAAGCGCACCGAGGACTTTGGTCGGAGGGGGGATCACAGCGGCTTCATCTGCAACGTCCCGTGAGAGGCGCAAGCGGATGGGGGGCACCGGCGTTGGCCGGGCAGCAATGGAAGTCTTAAGGGTGCCATCCAGCAGGAGAATACTATCTTTATCCAACACATTCGGCTGGATAATGAACTCAAACAACACCTGCAATGGGGCATCCTGCAGAATGGATCCCAGGTGAAGAGTTTCCTCAATTGCGACGGGTCCACCGTCCGGCTGCATGCGGAAGGCATAGTTTAGCTGAACCCCTTCGGAAGGTTTATATTCAAGAGTTACTTCATCGGCGAAAGTGCTGGCCAGAGCCTGGAATTTTTCAACGAGCAGACGCTGGATATCCTTGGGGTTGGAAATGTAGGCACTGGCATTCCCGGTGCGGCCGGCGAGTGCATCCAGGAAAATATCATTCCATTCCTCACCAATGCCCATGCCAGAGATGCCGATATTCCGGCGGGCGGCCTGCTCCGCGAGTTCCAGACACGCCTGCTCATCGCCATAGGTATGACCATCCGTAAGCAATATAATATGACTGACGCGTGATGGGTCGAGGCTATAGCTGATCTCTTTCATCCCCGCTTCAAGCCCTTGCAGGATCTCTGTCGCGCCGAAGGGCTTGATCATCTGGATGCGGCCCTCCTGTTTTGTGCGGTCCATGTGCAGCGAGGCAGGGAGGATGACCTCGGCGCGATCACTGAACGCGACCACGCTGAACACATCCTGCGGTCGCAGGCCGCGGATCAACTGGATGGCAGCCGCCTTCACCATATCCATTTTTACGCCCTGCATGGAGGTAGAGCGATCCAGTACCAGACAGAGATTGAGCGGCGGTGCGGGAATCTTTTCCACTTCATCGCGCGGACCCACTTCCAGCAGGATATAGATGAGCTGAGCCTCAGTCAGCCTGACCAGATTTCCGCGGCTGAATTGAAGCTGGTGTTTCACGACCGGGTTCTCGGGTTCCAGATCCGGCGGCAGGGTTGCATCGTATTGTGCTCGTCGTTTGGGATTCGAAAGGACTTCGTAGGCCTGCTGGATCTCCAGGAATAGCTCGGTCTCCCCGGGGGCCACGTTCTTATCCGGATGCAGACGCTGGGCGGACTCAAAATAGGCGCGCTTGATCTCCTCCTGCGTTGCATCTCGGAATACGCCGAGAACAGCATAATAATCGGACTTCTTGAATTGCATATTATCCAATGAGTTGTGCAAGCACAACGCTGATATTATCCGGCCCGCCAGCGATGTTCGCTGCTTCCACTAGATTCTGGCAGGCGCGGGAGAGGTTGGGTGCTTCAATAACAGCCCGGCAAATATCCTTTTCGTTCACAACGCCCCAGAGACCATCACTGCAAAGCATCAGGTAACCGGGCTGGGGGAAAGGCATGGTAAAGATATCCGCTTCAAGCGTTTCGCCCTGACCGAGAGCTCGAATCAGCACGTTGCGATGCGGGAAGTTGACTGCCTCGTCCTTGCTGAGGTGGCCGAGTTCCTCGAGCCGTTTGACCAGGCTGTGGTCCCGCGTGATCGGTTCGATCCGGCCATCCGGATAAATCGAGTAGGCGCGACTATCGCCCACATGCGCGATCGTCACCTGTTGACCCAGAACCAGTGCGGCTGTGACTGTGGTCCCGCTGCCCGGCGCTTCGCGCTGGACAAAACGGTGGGCCTCGCGGATCGAGGACTCCATCACCTCCTGGAGAGATTCCTGCATCGCCTGCGTAGGGAGATTGAAAAGATAGGAATGGAATTTTTTCAGGATCATGCCGGCCATGATGCGGATCGCTGAATTGCTGGCGACCTCGCCGAATTGATGCCCGCCCATGCCATCCGCCACAATATACAGACCAAAGGGCACGCTCTCGCCGTTGCCGGCAATCGTGGTTGTCATTGCCAGCAGGCTGTCTTCATTGTGTTCGCGCTGTTTGCCAACGGATTGCCCGGCGCTGGCTATCAGCTGCTGCATTTCAGAGCGCAGGGCCTGACTGTGCAGGATCGTGTCGATCTGCTGGTCAGTGAGGGGAGCCGTGGTAGCCGAATCGATCCCTGCCTTGAGTTGCGCTGGCGGTTCCTGTTTATCTTTTCCAAAAAGCTTGCGGAAGAATTCAGCCACGGGGACTCCTTATTTAGGCGAACAATGCATAAACATTGTGATCAGTGCATCCAATATAAACGATATCATCAAAGACCAGAGGGGATCCCGTAAACTTGCCCTGGGTCTCGAACTTCCAGCGCAGGCGGCCTGTCCGATATTCGAGGCAATACACGTTGCCATCCACCGAACCGCAATAGAGCGAATCCTTGTAAATCGCGGGAGAGCTGGATACCTGGTTATCCGTCCGGAAGCGCCAGATTTCTTTGGAGGTGCGCGCATCCACGCAGTAGATAAACCCGTCCGCGGCGCCGACGAAAACGAAATCGTCCGCGATTGCCGGTGACGAGACCGAGCCTTTACCAAGACGAAAGCGCCAGATCACCCAGCCCCTCTTTGTATCCAGTGCGTACAGGGTGCTATCGAGCGAGGCAAAGTACATGGCCTGCCCCGCAAAAACAGGTGACGAGGTGATGGCGCGCTTGGCCTGGAAGCGCCATTTCACCTCGCCGCGGAAATCAATGGCATACAGACCACCACCCTCTGTACCCACATAGACCATCTCGTTAGCCACCAGCGGTGTAGAATGGATCGCGTCTTCGGTCAGAAACTTCCAAACAGCACGGCCGGTGTTCACGTTGACCGCATGCAGGTACATATCGTCCGAGCCGAAGAAGATGTGACCTTCGGCAATGCGCGGCGAGGAACGGACTTTGCCATCGGTATAGTATGTCCACACGACCTTGCCCGAGCGCCCGCTGACCACATGCAGGCGCTGGTCTTCCGAGCCGAAGAAAACATTCCCATCGTACACCGAAGGCTTGGTCACAATGCCGCCTTCTGTTGCGTACTTCCACTGGAATTGACCGTCCGCGGCATTCAGCGCATACAGGTTGTTATCGTAGCACCCGATATAGAGCATGCCTTGATGCAGGGCAGGCGTGCCCCTGATTTCATCCTCGCATTTAAATGTCCAAAGCGGCTTGATCCCTCCGCTTTTGACCGGCAAAGCCGAGGTGATTCGGGTGAGCGCGCCCGTTTTGCGGGCCACGTTCATCAGGGCTTCCTTCATAGCGGTGGCGCTCGGGAAGCGGTCGGCCGGGTTGTACTGCAAGGCTGTGTTTACCACCGCCTCCAGTTCCGCCGAGACGTTGGGATTGATGCGTCGGATGGGGCGCTCGGCAAAGGAGAAAGGCGGCTCAAGTCGCGGGTCGCGCCGTGTCAGAGTGTGGTGTAAAGTCGCACCCATGGAATAGATATCCGCTGCTTGACTGGCCTCACCGCGATATTGCTCGGGCGGTGAATATCCTTCTGTGCCGATCATCGTGCCTTTGATGCCCGTTTGGAATGCCTTGGCAATGCCAAAGTCCACCAGGATCACGTCGCCATTGTGATTGATCATCACGTTCGACGGCTTCATATCGCGGAAGATGATCGGATCCGGCTTGTGAGCGTGCAGATACGCCAGCACATCACACAACTGGATCGCCCAGCTAATGATCTGATCCTCGGGCAGGAACCCGTTTGAGTCGTTGATGACCGCCTCGAGGTCCTTACCGTGAACGAACTCGAGCACTAAATACGATCGGTTATCTTCAGTAAAGTAATCGGAAATACGGGGGATGGATGGATGATTGAGAGTCGCCAGGAGGTTGGCTTCACGTTCAAAGTTCTGGACGATCGTCTGCCTGACCAGCGGATCCGGCGCCATGTTGATCATCTCTTTGACGGCTACCAGCTTGACGACATTCGGGAAATGCAGATCGCGGGCGCGGTAAACAGAACCCATCCCTCCGATACCGATCACCTCCTGAATGTTGTATCGTTTGACCAGTGTGGCGCCAGATTGAAGCTGTTGGCGGGGGGTGGAATCATCCCCTGGATCTAGCGGCTGAGTAATGTTTTTTGTGTCCAGCGGCCAACTCCTCTTCACAATATGCAGAGTCACCGAATTATAGTGTGCAGTAAGTGGAATTGCAACTGCCATTCTTGCATCATTTCATATCAAAAACGTTGGTTATGAGATTAGAGGCTCCTCCTTGCCTAGACGCAACTTCTGCGGCAAAATGGGTAGGCCGTGAAGATCCTTGCCGTAAGTGACCAGGTGGTAGACCGCGTCTACACGCTAGCATCGACAGGCCAGTTCCATGATGTGGAATTTCTCCTTGGTTGCGGCGATCTGCCTTACGCTTACCTTGAGTATCTCGTAACCATTTTGAACAAACCGATGTTTTATGTCCCGGGCAACCATGACCCGGAATATAATCTTGCCAACCCTCTCTCACGGACGGAAGGCGCATCAAACCTGGACTTGAAGCTGGGGCGCGTTAAAAATCTTCTGGTCGGCGGCTTTGGAGGCTCCATCCGCTACCGTCCCGATGGTGTCAATCAATATACCCAGAGTGAAGCGTACTTCCGTGCGTCTCGTCTGCTCCCGGGTCTGCTCCTCAACCGCATCAAGTACGGACGCGCCCTTGATATCCTCATCAGCCATTCACCCCCTTATCGCATCCACGATGAGGACTCGCAGGCCCACACTGGTCTACGTGCTTTGAACTGGTTGTTGCGGGTGGCCCAACCTCGCTTTCATTTTCACGGCCATACACACTTCTTCCGCCGCAACCTCACTCCCTCGGATACCGTCGTTGGAAAGACTACTGTCATGAACGTGTTTCCGTATAAGATCATTGAAATCAACTAACGCCTTCATCCCCAACCCCTCGGGTGAGGGCAACTCAGACCAATCCTATGTCAGATGAACTTACTGCCCGCGTGCGCATGGACTACGAGCGTGCACGCTTCAAAGCCTTTTTCAACCGCGTGTTTGCGGTGCTCTCAGGTCAGCCAACTCAGCTCCTCTCCTATGACAATGTCAAGGAAAAACTGCGTATCGGCGGCCCGATCTATCGCGGCGTCCGCACCATTCGCGTGGACCAGATCGTGGGCAGCCTCAACCGCTACCACGAGTTCGACCGCGCTTTTCTTCCTACCCAGAGCGCGACCTCCAACCGCTGGCAAAAAGTGGACCGCGCCTTCTATCAGGAGATCAACCTGCCTCCGGTTGTGCTGTACCAGGTGGGTCAGGTCTATTTTGTAGTGGATGGCCACCACCGTGTCTCTGTTGCCCGCGAGCAGGGACAGGAATTCATCGACGCCGAAGTCCGTGAATGCGCCACGCGCGTCAACATCACGTCGGATCTCAAGCCTGAAGATCTGGAGATCCTTGGCGCCAAGGTCAATTTCCTCGAACGCACCCGCCTCGACGATATTCGTCCAAAGGCTGACGTCAAACTTACGATCACCGATGGATTTGACCGTATGCTCGAACACATTGCTGTCCATCGTTATTTTATGGGCCTTGATATGAAACGCGACATTCCCGAAGAGGAGGCGGTCGCGCACTGGTATGACACGGTCTATCTGCCGATTGTCAAAGCCATCCGCAAGAGCAAGATCCTCAAGGAGTTCCCTGGCCGCACCGAAGGTGACCTCTATCTGTGGACGCTTGACCATCAGCGCTACCTCTATGAAGAGGAAGGCCAGCCTCTCCAGCCGCCCGACCAGGCCGCGAAACAATTCATTGAAGAAAAGGAAGATTGATCCCATATGCCTGACATGCATCCCCTTTCTGGAATCTATGCCGCGGCTGTGACGCCGGTCAAGGCCGATTCATCCTTCGACTTCGAATCCGTCCCCGCGTTATTGGAATTCTTCGCCTCCCGAGGTTGCCACGGGGCACTGTTCTTCGGTACTACAGGTGAAGGGCCATCCTTCTCCCCCTCGGAACGGGAAGCTTACCTGCGTGCTGTAGGCGCTGCCCGAGAGGAATTCTTACCGGGCTTCCGTCTCCTCGCAGGCACCGGGACTCCCAGCCTCAGCGAAACCATTGACCTGACCAAACTTGCCTTCGATCTTGGCTTTGATGGCGTGGTCGTTTTGCCTCCGTATTATTTCCGCAAAGCGACGGACGCCGGCCTGTTCAACTGGTTCAGCGAATTCATTCATAAAGCGGTTCCCTCCGATAAGTGGATCCTTGGATATCACTTCCCCGGCGTGTCAGGGATCGGCTTCTCCCTCGATTTGCTCACGCGGCTAAAAGATACATTCCCGGATCAGTTTGCTGGCATCAAGGATTCTTCGCATGACGAATCACTGGCTGTTGAGCTTGGTCAACGCTTCGGCTCTGACCTGGCCGTCTTTAACGGCACGGACTCATACCTCCAGCTTGCGCTGCAAAATGGCGCCTCTGGAGCGATCACTGCGCCCGCCAATATTATTTCCCCCGGCTTGCGCGAAGTCTGGGACCTGTATCAGGCTGGCAAAGACCCTTCCGAAGCGCAAGAGCGCGTAACGGAGCAAAGACATATTCTTGAAAACTATATGCCTTTCCCCCCATCTTTGAAGGCATTGATGAATCGCCTGTTCAATTTCCCACGTTGGACTGTCAAGCCGCCGCTGGAAGCTTTGCCTGATGATATAGAAGAAAGTGCTTTGCAGGGTTTTTCTGAAGCATTGAAGGAATAAGAGAAGAGTAGAAGTAATCAGCAACAAGCATATTTCAACTATGAATACCTGGCGTCTCCTCTTCACCCCCGCCTCACGCGGATCATGGAATATGGCCGCGGATGAGGCGATCCTTGAACATATCCACCGCGGCGAATCCGGCCCGACCCTTCGCCTGTACGCGTGGACCCCGGCCTGTCTCTCACTGGGATATGCTCAGCCTTACACTGACGTGGATTTTCCTCGCCTGAAAGATCACGCCTGGGACGTTGTCCGCCGCGCTACGGGGGGACGCGCCATCCTGCACACCGACGAATTGACCTACTCTGTCACTGGCAGCGCGGAGAATCCCATCCTGACAAGCGGCGTCCTGGAATCTTACAATCGCATCGCACAGGCTTTGCTGTGTGCAGTGCGCAAATTGGGTTTGCCTGTGGAAATAAAGGAACGTGTAGGTCCCGTTTCCAACGGGACAAATCCCAATCCCGTCTGTTTCGAAGTCCCTTCGACCTACGAGATCACTGTGCAAGGCAAAAAGTTGATCGGTTCCGCGCAGGCGCGCAAAAAAGAAGGCGTACTCCAGCACGGATCGCTGCCCCTCTATGGCGACCTCGCACGGATCTGCGACGCGCTGGTTTTCAAAGATGAATCCGCCCGTGAGACTGCCAGACAAAGACTGCTTGCGCGCGCCACGACGGTCGAGTCCGTGCTCGGGCGTAGAGTCGATTGGGAAACGGCGGCCCAGGCCTTCGTCGTAGGCTTTGAGACGGAGTTGGAGATCCACTTCGAGCCCGGACAAATGTCTGAATCTGAATTAAGGCGGACGGAAGAATTGGTCAAAGAAAAATATGCTCATCCCAGTTGGACGGAGAAGATTTAATGTCTGAGATTTCAATACGGCGCGCATCGCATGAAGACATTCCTGAATGGCTGAGGATGCGGCGGGCCCTGTGGTCCACATCGCCGATTGAAGATTTGCGCTGGGCGATGGATGAAACATTGTCCGACCCGAAGCAGGCCGTCTTCTTCGCTGTGCGTGAAGATGGAAGCCCATGCGGCTTTGTCGAGACGGGCATGCGCAGTTATGGCGAGGGATGCGAGACGAGTCCGGTTGGCTACATCGAGGGTTGGTATGTGGATGATGATGTCCGAAACCAGGGCATCGGGAAGAGACTGGTGCAGACGGCTGAAGACTGGGCGCGTTCGTTAGGCATGGTCGAGATGGCTTCCGACACGTGGCTTGACAATGAAGGCAGCATTGCCGCGCACGTGCGAATGGGATATTTTGAAGTGGAACGGTTGGTCCACTTCGTGAAGAAATTATGAATTTGCCGGGGCGACCCAATGGTTCGCCCGTACATGCCCCATGAAAAAATTCCTTATTTACGGTTCCTACGGCTACACCGGCCAGTTGATCGCCGAACACGCGGCTCAACAGGGATTGCATCCCATCCTTGCCGGGCGGGATGAAGCGAAGCTGCATGCACAATCTCAATCCCTTGGCCTTGAATGCCGCGCCTTCTCTCTGGACAACACCGCCGCGCTCACTTCCGCCCTCCGTGAGGTGGATGCAGTTTTACATTGTGCCGGTCCGTTTGTGCTGACGTATCGACAGATGGCCGAAGCCTGCATCGCCAGCGGCAAACATTATGTGGATATCAGCGGAGAGATCGAAGGTTTCGAAGCGCTGGCCGCAATGGATGAAAGAGCCAGACAGGCCGGCGTCATGCTTCTGCCCGGTGCGGGCTTTGATGTTGTCCCGTCGGATTGTCTGATCAAGTATTTGAGCGAGAAGCTGCCAGGTGCAAAGGAAGCCCGGCTTTATATCCGTGGCGTTGGCGGCGGGGTCTCGCGCGGCACGGCGCGTTCCGGCATCGAAAACATGCATCGCCAGGGACGAATCCGCCGCGATGGCAAGATCGTGCAAGTTCCTGCTGCGTGGCAGGTGAAGCAAATCGACTTTGGCCGCGGCCCGGTCAAGCTGGTTTCGATCGGCTGGGGCGACGTCAGCACCGCGTATCACAGCACAGGCATTCCCAACATTGAAACATATATGGCCTTTCCTCCATCGATGATCACCATGATGTACGCGAGCCGTGTGATCGGTCCATTGTTGTATTTGCGTCCGGTTAAGGAAATGCTCAAGGGGCTGGTCAGCGCTTTCTTAGCGCCTGGTCCGTCCCGTGAACGAAACGAAAATGGATTCAGTTTGATGATGGCGGAAGTCTTTGATGGAGAAAAGACGCTTCGAGCGAAACTGCAGACGCCTGAGGCTTATCGGCTCACTGCATTAACTTCCATTGAGATCATGAAACGCATCTTATCCGCTCCGATGCCCGGATTCCACACTCCAAGCACTTTCCTCGGCCCGGAGTTCATTATGCAATTTCGGGGGGTGGAAAGGGAAGATTTGTAAGTCTCTTCGCGCTGAGCGTAGTCGAAGCGTGCTGGCTTGGAAATACTAAATCTATCCATCACTTGTCCTTCGACTGCGCTTCGCTCCGCTCAGGACGAAGGATAATGAGGCCCAAATGAAATATCTTGGTTTATCTCTCGCATTAGCATTTCTGATTACGTCCTGCGCTCCCTCTTCCACTTCAACTCCACCCGTTCTTTTGCCGCAGCCTTCAACTGCGCCAGCTTCGACTCAGGAGTTAACCATGCCGATCAATCTCTCCAGTTCCGCTTTCACCGCCGGCCTGCCTATTCCCGTCGATTATTCCTGCAAGGGCCGTGACGTTTCCCCCGCGCTCACATGGACCAACGCGCCCGCGAACACACAGTCCTTTGCGTTGATCATGGACGACCCCGATGCTCCCTCCGGGACGTGGGTGCACTGGGTCATCTATAATATTCCCGCTTCTGCACGCGGACTTCCCGAAGCCGTCCCCACCGATGCACAGCTTGGGGATGGAAGCATTCAAGGCACCACATCCGCGGGCAGCGCGGGCTATCATGGACCGTGTCCGCCATCGGGAACGCATCGTTACTTCTTCAAGCTCTATGCGCTCGATACGATTCTCTCCCTCCCCTCTGCAGATAAGGATAGCCTATTGCGTGCGATGGAAGGCCATATCGTCGATCAGGCAGAATTGATGGGGACGTTTAGTAAATGAAGCAAAGATGACAGTCACTTTGCCCACTCCGCCTCGCTGCGCGGTGCTTCGCAAAAGTAACTGTCCCCTCGTTCAAATATTATGCAAAATCCATTCATCGAAGACAATCGCGTCACCTTTCACTGGCGGGGTAGGACCGCGCCACATCTGATTGATGATCTCCATAACTGGGAGGAACAGCCGCAAAAGTTGAAACGAGTTGGGAAGGATCTGTGGGCAATCTCCTTTGAGCTGGCGCGGGATGCCTATCTTGAATACGCGTTTTACGATCCCAGAACAGGGACACGCTTTCGTGACCCTCTGAACTCCAATATCGTGTACAACGGCTTTGAAGATGATAATCATTTCTTCTACATGCCCGAGGCGGCGCCGACGCAGCTAGTGCTGAGAAAGAAAGGTGTGCCGCGCGGCAAAGTATCGACTCATATTGTCCCAACCGAGATGTTGCAGGATGACGGTGAACGTGAGATTTACTTGTATCATCCGCCTGTCAAAGAACCGGTGCCGCTGTTGGTGGTCTATGATGGCGCAGAATACCTCGAACGCGCCAGACTCAACGTGATCGTGGACAACTTGATCGCGGAGAAGCGCATCCGTCCGATTGCGATGGCGTTTTTGACAAACGGCGGTGATCTGCGCGCTGTGGAGTATCTGTGCTCAGATGCGACAATTTCCTGGCTGGACAGTGTTATCCTGCCGTTTGCGCGCAGGAAATTGAATATCCTGGATATCAAAAAAAATCGCGGCGCGTATGGCGTCCTGGGTGCATCAGCCAGCGGACTCATGTCCGTATACACAGGATTACGGATGCCGGAGATCTTTGGCAAGGTGATCGCCCAGTCCGCGGTGTTCGAATTCGAGGGACGCGACGTTGCCGCCGTGGATTTGATCCGGCACGGCCATTCACGCGAGATCAAGATCTGGATGGATGTGGGGAAACTGGAGTCTTTACTGGATGATAATCGCCGAATGCAGCCCATTTTGCGCGAGCACAGGTATGACGTCACCTATCGCGAATATGGCGGCGCTCACAACTACACGGCCTGGCGCGATGACGTTTGGCGCGGGCTGGAAGCGATGTTTCCTCCCTCATAATTCTTGTTTCTCATAAAAATAATCTCGATCAGTGTGCACACCAATCCAAGCCAGGCCAGGCCCAGAGCATAACCAGCCAACACATCGGTCAGATAATGATTCGCCTGGAAGATGCGGCTAAATCCATCAAAGAGGATGATGAGCAACGTGACAATACTCAACGTCCATTTCCAGAACGGCGATGGCATCCTGGGAACCAGCACATAAGCGAGGAAAGCAAAACATATCAACACGCCCGTGGCATGTCCGCTTGGAAAGGTTGGGATTGTGGTAATGACCAGTCCCGTCTGTTCAGGGGGCCTGGGACGGGCAAAATAGTTAATGAAAAAATTCCAGAGCACGCCACCGCCCATGGAACTGATATTTAACATCGCCAGTTCGGGCCAAAAACGTTTATAGATGAAATAAATACTAAGGATCGCGATAATTACCTGGACAGCCTGCTTCCCTACGAAGAATCCGAAAAGCATGATCTCATACACGCTCCATGGCGCCGCTTCGGCCCTGGCGAGCAAGGCCTTGTATACAGATGTATCTAACTGCAGGAGAGGCCCATGAGCAACGAGGTTATATGCCAGCGCTCCAAAGGTCAGGCCGCCCAGAAGAACCATGGCGAATCCGATGATCGGCTGCCTGCCGAGCAAGCCAGGTGAGCGAAGGTCGTCAAAACCAGCGTTCTTTTGTGATGCCATTCCTCCCTCAAAGAGTCTTTCCACAAGCGTATACACAAGTCCGGCCCAGGCAAGACCGAGAGCATAACCTGCGATCACGTCTGTCACATAGTGGGCACCGAACATGAGACCGTACAGGCCTACCAAAATAATGGCTAGTGCTAAAACAACGCCAATGAACCCTTTCCAAAAACGAGAGGTCATTCTAGGAATCAGCAGGTAGGCCAGTAACCCATAGCAAAGAATTGTCATCACGGCAAGTCCGCTTGGGAAGGATGGATCCTTTAATACGAAAACATCAATCTGATAGGGAGGCCTTGGACGGTCAAAATAGCGGCTGAGAACATACCAGATCATCCCCCCTCCACCCAGGCCGACCAATACCATCGTCAGCTCTCGCCAGAAGCGTTTATAGAGAAAATAGATCGCCAGGATCGCTCCGATCGCGATCACCATTTCTTTGCCCAGGAAGAAGCCAAACATGATGTTTTCCATCAGGAACCATGGCGTATTTTTTTGAGCTGTGTGAAGCATTTGGGCGGTCGTCATATCCCAGTGGATGAAAGCCTGATTGGTTTTCAGGTTATAGGCCAGTATGCCAAATATAAAGGTACCCAACAGAAATATCATCACCCCGATGACAGGCCGTCTCGCCAACAGGCCCGGAGAACGAAGACCATGGAAGATGTTCCTGCCGAGCCGGTTCTCTTGAATGAAAGATCCAACATTCTTGGTTGACATTACCAATATTCCTCAAAATACTCTCAATAAGCTGTGACTCGTCCAGTCAGAGCAAGGCCGGGCAAATCAATCACACTTTACCTACATATAAGAACGAAAGGATCTAAAATTCGCTCTGCAAGCCTGGAAGGATTGAGTGCCTTGTATGAAATTTCACATCGTATAATTTGGTCGTTGACTGCCCCTTCGAATTCCTGCGAGGACACCTATGCTGCTTGCCACCCTGTGCTACATCCAACGCGATGGAAAGACCCTCATGGTTTTGCGCAATAAAAAACCGAATGATATTCACGCGGGCAAGTGGAATGGACTGGGCGGGAAATTCGAAGCGGGCGAATCGCCGGAAGACTGTGTCAGCCGTGAGGTCGAAGAGGAATCGGGGCTCCTCATCCAAGATCCAAAACTGCATGGACTGGTCATGTTCCCGGCGTTCAAAGGCCAGGACTGGTGTGTCTTTGTCTTCACAGCCGCCGAGTTCGACGGCGAGCTGATCGATTCACCGGAAGGCCAGCTCGAATGGATCGAAGATTCCAAATTGCTTGCATTGAATCTCTGGCCCAGCGACCTGATCTTTCTGCCGTGGCTCGAACAGGAAAAGTTCTTCTCGGCAAAGTTCATCTATGAAGGGGAAGAATTCAAAAGATATGAGGTGGCGTTTTACTAGAGCCCTCACCCTCGCCCTCTCCAGAAGGGTGAGGGCGTTAATATTGGCAGTATAATCAGCCTAATATGAGTGTGTTCGCAGGAAAACATATACTTCTCGGGGTCACCGGTTCCATTGCGGCGTATAAAGCCGCCGACCTCGCTTCAAAATTAACTCAACAGGCTGCGCTGGTGGATGTCATTCTCACGAGCGCAGGGGAAAGCTTCGTGACACCGCTTACATTTCAATCGGTCACGGGCAGGCGCGCTTATACGGAAAAAGATTTATGGGGAAGTGAAGCGCATGTTTTGCATGTCGGCCTCGGCAGGAGCGCCGACATGCTTGTCATTGCCCCCTGTACGGCGGATACCATCGCCAAACTTGCGAACGGCATTGCCGACAATTTGCTCACTGTCACGGCGCTTGCTGCGCAATGTCCACTTTTGCTCGCGCCCGCCATGGATGGCGGCATGTTCGATCATCCGGCCACCCAGGCCAATCTTGCCAAACTCAAGGAACGCGGCGCATTGATCGTTGGGCCGGCAGAAGGTCATCTCGCTTCTGGGCTTTCTGGCAAGGGACGCATGGTCGAACCGACTGAGATCATCGGTCACATTCGGCTCCTCTTCGGGCGCAGCGGCAAACTCGCAGGGAAAAAAATTGTTGTGACAGCAGGCGGCACTCAGGAACCGTTGGATCCGGTGCGCGTGCTGACCAATCATTCTTCCGGCAAACAGGGATATGCCCTCGCCGAAGCCGCCCTCGCTTCCGGCGCGGACGTTGCCCTGGTCTCCGCGCCCACGGCTTTAGATGCACCTGTGGGTGCCCGTCTCGTCTGCGTGCAGAGCGCGGAACAAATGCTCAACGCGGTTTTGACTGAACTTGCGGATGCTGATGTGCTGGTCATGGCCGCGGCTGCGGCAGACTTCCGCCCGAAGAATGCCGCCAAAGACAAAATGAAAAAACGGGACGGCATTCCGCAGATCGAGCTGGAGGCGGCGCCGGATATTCTGAAAACGGTGGCAGGTCGACGGTCAAAAATGAAGCGGTTGAAAGTCGTGGCGGGATTCGCGGCGGAGAGTCGCGACCTGCTCGAGAATGCGTCCGAGAAGTTGAAGTCCAAACATTTGGATTTGATCGCTGCCAATGACATTTCCGCCACCGACGCGGGTTTTGCTGTGGACACAAATCGAGTCACATTATTATTTGCCGATGGAACGAATGAAGCTTTGCCGCTGATGAGCAAGTCTGAAGTGGCCGAGAGAATCATTGAACATATTTCGAAATTATTGGAGTAGTTATGCGCGTGCTGGTTGTTTCGGACATTCATGCAAACTACACTGCTCTTGAAGCGGTACTCAAAGATGCGGGCGAGGTTGATGAGACCTGGTGCCTTGGCGACCTGGTGGGATACGGGCCGGACCCGAATGCAGTCGTGGAGCAGATCCGTGAGCTTCCACACCTGACTTGCATCCTGGGAAACCACGATGTGGCCGTGATCGGCAAGATGCCGTTTGAAACATTCAATGGAGATGCGCGTCGTTCTCTGGAGCGTCACGAAAAAGTGCTGACCGCCTCCAACATGGATTTTCTGCGCTCTCAGTCGATGAATACAAAAGTGCGGGGTAACGCGACCATTGCACACGGCAGTCCGCGTGACCCGTTGTGGGAGTATATTTTGAACTCGCTTTCGGCTCGTTTGAATTTCGACCATTTCGATACGCCGTGGTGTTTCGTTGGACATTCTCACATCCAGTGCATGTTCGCGTTGAATGAAGAGAATGACCGGGTCACTTTGGAGCAGACCAGGCCGAATAGTGTGATCGATCTCCAACCCAAGTTGATCCTGAACCCTGGCTCTGTCGGCCAGCCGCGTGACCGTGATCCGCGTTCAGCCTATGCCATTTATGATACAGAGAAATTCACGTGGGAACCACGCCGCGTGGAGTACAACATCCCCGAAGTCCAGCAGCGGATTCGGGAAGCCGGGCTGCCGGAGAAACACGCATTGCGGATTGGAGAAGGCTGGTAGCTTCCAGGTTTGAGTTAGAGCGTTCCGAAGGTTCCGGGCCTTCGGAACGTTTTGTTTAAATGCGGAACTAATGGGGCCGGTGTATCGTCTCTTGGGGGAAATCATTTGCTGTTCCGAAAATGGAGAAGACACCATGAAACGTACCGTATTTTTCCTCGTGATCGCCGCGTTGGTCCTTGCCGCTTGTGGAACCATACGAAAGGCTGTTGTCTCTGCACCAGCGCCCGCGGTTCAACCGTCATCGGGTATTGCTCCCCAGATGGGAGGCGGCGCGCCTGTGCAGGAATCCTATGCTCAGCAGATGCCAGCATCAGCCTACGACCAAAGCAGCACCAGCGGCACTGTCGCTGCGGCCCCTGCCGACCGCATTGTGATCCAGAACGCGGATCTAACGATCGTTGTAACCGACGTCGAGAAGCGTGCCAGGGAAATCGAGCAGATGGCAAAGGATATGGGCGGATACCTCGTCTCGGCCCAGCATTATCAGTCATATACCAACAACAATGTCGCAGTGCCGGAAGCAACGCTGACCATCCGCATCCCGGCGGAAAAACTGGATGAAGCGCTCGGACTGATCAAGAAGGATACCGTTGATGTTCAGAATGAGAATCGCACAGGCGAAGACGTAACCAATCAATACGTGGACTTGCAGTCCCAGCTCAAGGCCAAGCAAGCCGCGGAACAGCAACTGCTCAAGATCATGAAGGATGCCACCAAGACCGAGGACGTGCTCGCTGTGTATCAACAGTTGCAGACCATCCAGAGCGACATCGAGGTATTGAAGGGCCAGATCAAATATTACGATGAAGCCGCACGCCTTTCAGCCATCACAGTACGAGTGATTGCCGAAGAGACTGTCCAGCCCATCAAGATCCCCGGCTGGAAGCCCGGAAGCGTGGCCGCCCAGGCTTTCCAGGACTTGAAGCTTTTCCTGCAGAATTTTGCAAGTTTCATGATCGGCTTCTTCGTACGTGACCTCTGGGAAATCCTGCTCATCGCATTGCCCTTCGTCATTCTCTTCCTGATCGGCCGTGCCATCTTCCGCAAGATGCGTGCCAATCGGTCGAAGAAGGAAATTGTCGCTCCGCCGGCTGTTGAGCAATAGGTGGTCCCTCGAGAGCATGACATACCAAACATCGGAAGTCTTTAGCGGACTTCCGATGTTTCTGTTAAAGGTATAATTTCATAAAATGGAAAAGCTGGTCCACGAGGCATTGCAACTCTTCAACGTTCACTTGACCGGGCGGCAGGTGATGTCGCTGATCACTTATGAACGTGAGCTGATGGATTGGAACCAGAAATTCAATCTGACTGCCATCCGTGACACAGAATCCATCCGCACCAAGCATTTCCTGGACTCCTTCTCCTGCGTCCTTGCCTGGAAAGCCAACCCGCCGCATCGCCTCGTCGACGTTGGAACGGGTGCTGGTTTCCCTGGCCTGCCCCTCAAGATTTTATATCCCAGTATGAAATTGACTCTAGTCGAGTCAGTCGGTAAGAAGGCCATGTTCTGTCATCATATCGTCCGTGTGCTGGGGCTCGAAGGCGTGGACGTGATGCAGATCCGCGCCGAAGCCCTGGGACAGAAGCCTGCGCATCGTGAGCAATATGACTGGGCGGTGGCACGCGCCGTGGCAAATCTGAATGTGCTGAGCGAATTCCTTTTGCCCCTCGTCAAAGTGGGCGGGACGATGCTCGCCCAAAAAGGCGAAAGCGGACCGGCGGAAGCGCAGTCCGCTGAGAAGGCGATGAAGTTATTGGGGGGAAAATTGCGACAATTGCTACCGGTCAATTTGCCGGGCGTCGCCGATGACCGCTACATTGTACTGGTGGAGAAGGTCGCTGCGACGCCGCCGAAATATCCACGCAAACCGGGCATGCCTGCGAAACAGCCGCTGTGATTTAAACACAAAGGACACGAAGTACACAAAGGTGAAAGGCCTCAGGTCTTTTCCTGAGCGGGCGTTGTGTCCTTTGTGTTTAATGGATTTCAGCAAGAAGCCTCATCTACAATCGTGATCTTATCTTCCTTGTTCGGGATGATGCACAAAAACTCAAACGGCTCATTGCCAATGTTCTCATAGAAATGTATCACGCCTTCGGGGATAAAGACGACGTCACCCTGTTTCACTTCATAGGTCTCTTCGCCAATCCCAATCTTTGCACGGCCGCAGAGGACATATTGTTCGTGTTCCACGGTGTTCGTGTGACGCGGCATCCCACCGCCGGGCCGCATCGAGAATTTGCGCAAGGCGAAGTTGGGTCCTTCCTGCGAAGAGATCAAAACCTGGATGGCTGTGTCTTTTCCCGCGGCGACGTTTTTTGCCTCCACATCAGTTGCATGTTTGACAGACATGGTCACTCCTTCTTTCTTTGACGGACAACACCGGCCTGCACATCCCAAATTTCCGATCCCGCAACAAAGTCCGGTGCAAACAGATTTAGATCGGTCGTGGTGAACAGCACCTGTTGACCGTTATCGACATATTTGAGCAGGTCCGCGCGGCGCTGCAGATCGAGTTCTGCCATCACCTCATCGAGCAGGATGACCGGCCACTCGCCTGTGCGTTCTTTCATCCACTGCACTTCCGCCAGCTTGAGCGCCAGCAGCGTGGTGCGGATCTGGCCGCGCGAGCCATAATCTGCAAGGTCTACCTTATTAACGATGAAGCGCAAATCGTCGCGATGGGGGCCGATGGTCGTCACGCCGCGCGCGATCTCTTCCGCGCGGATCTTCTTCAGCTTTTCGCGAAAACCATTTTGAATTTCAGCGAGATCAAAAGAAGATCGGTCGATGACCGTGTCCAGTTTCAGCCCAAACTGCTTCTCTGGCTTGACAGGATCATAGGCAGGCTCATAGGCGAGACGCAGCACCTCGGTTCCGCGCGTCAGCTCGTGATGGACGCGCGAAGCGAGTCTCTCGATTTGCTGGACAGCCTCGATGCGCCACAAGATGAGCTGTGAGCCAAGCCGTGCCAGCGCCTCATCCCAGACTTCAAGTTGGTCGCTATTTCCACCGCGTTCGTACAACGCCTTGAGCAGTGCGTTGCGCTGAGTCAGCGCCTGGTTATATTCGCTCAACACACGTGCATACGCCGGCGTGGACTGGGCCAGCGCCAGGTTCAGGTAGCGTCGACGTTCTTCCGGCCCACCTTCCATAATCTGGGACATCTGCGGCACGAAGATGACCGCGTTGAAGTGACCGATGGCATCGCTGACGTGCCGCTTCACGCCATCGAGCAACACTTCCTTGCGCAAGCGCTGACCATTGACTCCCGTTGGTTCAAGGATCAGCCGCGCCTCGAGACGATGATTGCTGTTTCCACGCCGGTAATCTGCCACCAGCCGCGTCACCGCCAGCGGATTCTTCGCTTCGTGAAAATTGACCAGCTGGCGGTCCATGTGAGTTTGGAACGAAGTAAAAGCCGCCAGGAAATAAATGGCTTCCAGCACGCTGGTTTTCCCCTGGGCATTGTCTCCCACCAACACCGTCACCTGCCGCGGCAGATCAACAGCCAGGCGGGTGAGGCTGCGAAAATTAGTGAGGGAGAGGTGTTTGAGGTACATGATTATGTTCGCCCTGAGCGGAAAACTGCCTGCACTGCGCCGCAGGCACACGTGAGCGTTCGCTGCGAAGTTTATAGTCGAAGGGCGCTTCGACTGTGTTCGCCTATCGGCTCACTCCGCTCAGCGCGAGGTCTTAAATCAGCATTTCCAATTCAATTTCATCGCGCAGGGGAATCTTGTTCTCGCCGATCAACGGGATGGATGGCTTGAGCTTGCGTGTCTCATTGATCGCACCGGGCCGGATGCCAGACAACGCAAATCCGTGCCGCTGATAGAAACCCAGCGCGTGCAAATTATCGTTGGATGTGGTGAGCACCATGCGCCGGCAGCCTTTTGTCCTTGCTTCTTTTATCACTTCTGCAATCAAGGATGTGGCGATCCCGATTCCTTCCTGGAGGCTGTTGAGCGAAACGACTTCACATTCGTCTCCGCAGATGACGTAAGTCAGGACACCGTTCCATGCACCGTAGATCAGGCCCTGCACCTCGTCAAATCGAATCGCATCGCCATGGACAATCATCACATCGCCGCCCCAGTGATCGATCCAGAAATCGCGCAGCCGCGGCCCGTCACTCTCCGCGAGATGGCGGATGCCTGCCATTAGACCCGGTCTTCCTCTTCACCCGGTTCCATCTTCCAGACGCGGCTGGCGAGATCAGTAAAGAGCACGCCGTTCAAGTGGTCGATCTCGTGTTGGAAGATGCGCGCCAGCCAGCCTTCCGCTTTGATCTTGACCGGCTTGCCGTGACGGTTGAGCGCCTTGACCTGCAGCTTTTCATGCCGCTCCACTTCACCCACCAAACCGGGGATCGAGAGGCAGCCTTCCACGCCGTTCACTTTTTCCTCCGAGGTCTTCACGATTTCTGGATTGATAATGACGAATAATTGCTTTGGCCTGGGCGGCCTGCTCGGGCTTTCAGTCCCTTCCTCTTCTTCCTCCTCCTCTTCTGCATATTCGATGACTGCCAGTCGCTCAGGAATGCCAACTTGAGGTGCGGCCAGACCCACGCCGGGTGCTTCGCGCATCGTCTCGATCATATCGTCGATCAGCGTTTGCAGGTTCTTGTCGAACGTGGTGACGTTCTTCGCTTTGCGGCGCAGGATGGGGTCGGGCAGGGTCACAATAGTTCGTAAAGTCATGCTTCGTCCTTCTGGAATGTTTGGAGTCCCCCGATTTTACCCGTTTTCTTTTCCGTTATTCTTTTCTTCAGTGAGCGGATTCGGAGTGGGGGGCGGCGCGTTGAATTCATCCAAATTGTTGTGGTACGCCGCGATCCAGGTTGCCATGCGTTCACGGTCCTGCGCTGCTGCCTCTTCGCGCTTCTTTTCCAGCCGCGCCATGCGGCGCCGGTCGATATCGGCCTGGACTCCCGCGGGATCCATTACATCCTCGAAGGCAAGTTGCGTCCCACCCACTGTAATGTAGACTGTGCCGAAGTTAAGCATATAGCCGGCAAAACCGATGCGTTTATATTGCGTGCTGAGAATGTTATCCAACTGTGCGGCGCGGCGTTCCTGTGTGCCCAGTGGTTTCTTATCAATATCGAGGATCTCATCCGGTGTCACCTGGAAGATATCATTGCTCCAATCCACGTATTCCCAGACCCACCACCCGATCAGCGGCAGCATGATAATGGGGATGGAAAGGAGAATCGTATCAACAGTCAGCTTGCCGTCCACAAAAGTGATCACCCACTCGCCAACTTTGTGCGCGAGGTCCCAGGTACGCCAGACTCCCACGGAAAACAACAGCAGAATCAATACACTGGGCTTCAAGGTCTGTTGCAGGAGCACAAACCAATGCTTGTGATACGTAACCGTGCCGCTCTCTTCCACCCGCAGCTTGAACATGTTGGACAGCACAATACGCAGCGCGGACACTTTTTGTGGATGCGTCGCTACTACCTCAATCGGCACTTCTTCCTCAACCTTCGTCTGGACTGTTAATCCAAGCTTGGACCGCAGCGCGTTTTTCATCGCTTCCTTTTGAGCACGTACGCCAACTGCCTTCGAGCGTTCCCAATGCTCACGGATGATGGAGGCGGCTTCATCGGGATAGCTGACGAAATCAAATACGATCTTGCCAACAAAGGTTCGTACGGTTACATTGCCGTAATCGAACATACGGCCGATCGGGTCCGTGGAGACGCCCACCGAAAGGATCGTGGAGAGAGGAGCCTCCTGGCGACTGTCATACAGGCCGATCACTTTCTCGAGCCAGATCACGCGCTGGTTGGTGACAATATAGTAATCATTGCTCCAGTCAATGATGTTCCAGACTCCCCAGAGGAGGTTGCCAACCAGAACGATTGCGCCTACGGCAGCGGGCGTAACCGCCCGTGTGAGAAAGGACCAGGAGAACAGAAAGATTGGCAGGATCAGGAACAGCACAGGCGCCACCATGGCCTGAATGAGCCGGATCTGATGTCTGCGCGCCACAAAATAGATGACCTCTTGGGGTCCAAGCCACTTGAAGCGCAATTGGCGAGCTACCTGGCGGCTTTTGATGGCAACCTGAAAATTGGGCTTGAGTTGCGGGTATTTCTTGAGAAGGTTTTCAAAATCTGCCCGCGAAAGGAACAGCAATGTCGTGTTCTCCATTGCTGTGATGGTGGCAGAGCGCTTTCTATTCTGGAAGAGTGCCTCTTCGCCGAAATAATCCCCGCTGACCAGCCACGCCAGAAAATCCTGTCCCTTGTTGGTGGGCCGTGTCACCTGGACGCGGCCGCTGTAAACCATGTAAAAGCCATCAGGATCGTCGCCGGTCTGAAAGATAACCGCGCCTGGTGTGTAGACTTTTTCATCCAGCTCGTGCGAAATTCCAGCCAGCTCCTCATCACCCATCTGGTTGAACAGATGGATCTTGTTGAGAAACGCCATGCGGGTCTTTACATCGATCACGGTTTGATTCTATCAAATTTTCCATGTTCCCAGTCCATATTAGAGGACTGGGAACATGGACTACATCGCACGGACGATGGTACAGCCATAAGCAGGGGACTCTGTCACCTCGGGCAAGCTCCCTTCGAGCAGCGACTCAACCGCCTCATCCAGGAAGAAGCGGGCAGGAGTCCGCTGGCGGAACGTGACATCGTCCACCGCGCCGCGATAGCGGAGGACTCCTTCACGGTCGATCACGAAGACGTGAGGGGTGGTCTGCGCTTCATATAGATCGGCTACAGCGCAATCCGCATCGATCAGGACTGTGGGCAGGCATCGTGTTTTCGCGGCTTTTTCCACATCCTGAGCAGACTCGTTCCGATTCGACGCGATGGGCAGCAGTGCCACATCATCCTGCCATTGCACAAACATGGACATGACCGCCTTGTCGGTCCGCTCCGAATGCGGGCACTCACACGACCAAAAATTGACAATGACGATCCTGCCGCGATAATCGCTCAGGCGATGACAATCGCCCTGGAGGTCGGGCAGTTCAAAATCCGGCGCGGGTTGGTTGATTTCCATATTATGTGGGGGCGAGGGCCAGCCTCACCCCTACGGATTAATCCAAAATCCCCACCCCCGCGAGCTTTTCGATCACCCCCACCACTGCGGAGTTGTCCAGTTCGCCCAGGCCCATATCGATCATTTGCTGGAAGAGTCTGGTGTTTTCCATTGTGCCCGGAACAGGGATATCGAATTCCTGTGCGGTGTCCATGATGATCTTCATGTCCTTCAACTGCATGTATGCCTTGAAACCGGGGCTGCGGTTGCCAGCGAACAGCCGCGGCGGCTTGACATCCAGGCTCCAGCATTGAGCGGCACCGGCTTTGATCGCATCCACAACCTTGCGCGGGTCCACGCCGGCTTTCTTCGAGAAGACGAGCAGCTCGCCCATCGCCACCATCTGTGCAGCGACCATGATCTGGTTGGCTGCCTTTGCCACCTGACCCGCGCCCGAGTCGCCGACATGCGTGATGGTCTTGCCCATCGCCTGGAATACAGGCATGGCCTTCTCCAGGGCGGACGCGTCGCCGCCGACCATGATGGTCAGCGTGGCGTTGCGCGCACCAATATCACCGCCTGAGACGGGCGCATCCAGGGCAAAGACTCCTTTCTTCGCCAGTTCCTGTGCGATCTTGCGCGCCGAGGCAGGCTTGATGGTGGAGTTATCCACAAGAATCAATCCTGCGTGTGCGCCTTCGATGATTCCATTTTCGCCCAACGCCACTTTTTCAACGTCCGGGGAATCCGGTAAATTTGTAAAAATAATATCGACTTGTCGGGCTACTTCCTTCGGGGAATTCGCGGCCTGCGCACCTTCGCTGACCAGTTCATCCACGGCAGCGCGGGAGCGGTTGTGGACGACGAGCGGGAACCCCGCTTTGAGAACATTCCGCGCAATGGATTTGCCCATCAACCCGAGTCCGATGTATCCAACTTTGAGCATCCAAAACTCCTTGTGAGGCGGAATCCTTCGACCACGCTCAGGACAGGCATCCCGCCAAGATGATTTGAGATTATAACCCTTGGCCCCTCCGCCGCTGACACCCCTTCGGGGCACAGGCGCGGCACTCCCCCAAATCTAATTTTGGTAGGTAATTGTGAATTGTAGAATTGGATTCAAAAACGCGAAATAAGGCATTAAAATGAATTGAAATCCAATATAAAGGATCATCATAGTGACCGTAGAATCGTTTGAGCACGAAGTAAAAAGCTACTTTGCAGATAGAGGGATTAATTACTTGGATAATTCATCGTCCTATAAGGAGTTGGATTTTACGATACTTCATAAGAAAACTAAGGAAGCAGCCTTTCACTTGGAGGTGAAAGAAAAGGGCCAAAGATATACAGAGGAAAACTGGCCGAAATTTGCGCCGGAGATTCATATGTTTATCCTTGATGATTTGACGATTCGGAAATGTTTAGGACGTGCACCGGAGAGCGGAATCTTAATTCGTGATAATCTCCGCAGCAAATACTTCTTCTTCTCGGTTATTGACCTAGCGCTTATGCCCAAGAAAAGGGTGAACAGAAAAATCGAAAAAAAACAACTGGGACTGAAGGGAAAATGGCTTGTCGATTTGAGGAATGGGAGAGAGTTTCAGACCCTCAATGATGCTATTTCTTACATTCGCGATTTTCTGAAGGAATTAGATGAAATTCTGTATAGCAGATTGGACTGTTATGGGACTTACGTAGGAGAGAATATCATGAGCGGTGGCGTAGTAAGACAACCTGAGCATTGGACAAAAGATGTTCGAAATACAAGGTAGAGGACAAGAAAAATGGATATCTCTGACTTGTTTTCATCTCAAGAGACTGTTTCAAGAATCCAGTCAAAGTTGCCTCAGCTTTTTTATTTAGCAGAACTTGAAAGCTCCAGAGCTGGTAGAGTAGGAATGGAGGTTGGTTCTGTTAGAGAGAAAATACTCATTGCACTATTGCTTTACAAATTTGGCGAACAGAATGTCCGAACAGACTTACCAATTCATGAGCCAGAAGCTGATGCAATTGTCTTTGGGAAGCCGCTTTCTATAAAGACAATGACAGGTTCAACATTCAAAAGTGTCAAACTCATCTGGACAGTGGATGCAGTACAAGCCGTCAAATTTTCGCAGCAGTATGTTCCAAGTTGTGATATGTTGCTTGTCCAAGTGAATTGGGCAAACATCGGTGGCTTTTATTTGTTTTCGCGAGAATCACAACTCGAGACCCTCGAATTAATGGGAAGGGCAGGGTATATCAAATTACCCAAGGCAGGTACAAATCCACGCGGAGTTGAAATTTCTGCTACGGCCCTGGATGTTTTGTCAAAACATGCACAGACACTAAAATTTCCAGTACAATGGCAAAGAGTGAAAAGAGATTATGATCCTTATCGGCGATGGCTTGACTTTTGGCAAGAGGATTGAGAAATGACAAAAGGTTCAAAAACAAGTAAGTTTGGTACGACTTCTCGAGTTAACCATGACTCCTCGGCTTACTATGATTCCAAACTTTATTCGGAATTAGGCAACAATGGGAATGGCTCTAAACCAGTTGCTGACAATCCATTCCCTGCTGAGTATGAAAACAAGATCATCCTGGGAACATCCGAGAACATGAAGGAAATCCGTGATAATTCTTTGCATTTAATGGTCACTTCACCACCTTATAATGTTTCCAAGGAGTATGACGAAGATTTATCGCTGAAAGAATATTTGCAGCTTCTTAGAAATGTTTTCAGCGAAACATATCGTGTGCTCGTTTATGGTGGACGCGCTTGTGTCAATGTGGCTAATCTTGGAAGAAAGCCTTATATTCCGCTTTCAGATTATATTTCTCACATAATGATTGAAATTGGGTTCAAGATGCGCGGGGAAATCATCTGGGCGAAAGGGGCAGGTGCTGGTGTGTCAATGGCATGGGGTAGCTGGCAATCTGCATCCAATCCGGTTTTACGCGATACCCATGAGTACATCCTTGTTTTCTCTAAGGGTACGTTTGAACGCAAGAGGGCAGATCGGGAAAATACAATAACCAAGGAGCAATTCATGGAATGGACTAAGTCAGTCTGGAACATGAATCCAGAATCTGCAAAGAAAGTAAAGCATCCTGCGCCATTCCCAGTTGAATTGCCTTATCGCTTGATTCAACTATACACCTTCAAAGGCGATGTAATTCTAGACCCATTCATGGGAAGTGGCACAACAGCAATCGCTGCATTAAAATCGGAGCGAAAGTACATTGGCTATGATATTGACCCTGAATACATAAAGATTGCAGATGCACGAATTGCTCCATACAAACTGCAAACACCACTGGGAATATAATCACCATCCATTATTTTGAAGGATAGTGAAGTTCAGACAAGAAAGCAAGTAAACAACAAGTGAAAATAAAAAAAAGAACCTGCTTCCCAATAGAAGCAGGTTCAATCTTATGCTGAATAGACCACAACGGATGGGCAGAAACGGTTACTTTATGGTGTAGGTCAGGCTGACCGTGACGGTGATCGTCAGTTGCCCGGGCTGGATCGGTACGCTCGCAGCCTGGGGAGCTGCCGCTCCGCCACCGCCCTTGCCTTCCGTAAACGGAACCGGCGTGCTCTCATAGAAGTTGATGCTCTGAATATCGCCGAGCTTCACGCCAGCGGCATCTGCAAGCTGCTGAGCCTGATCCTTGGCATCCTTCACGGCATTGGCACGGGCTTCCTTCAGGGCAGCGGTCTTATCCGCCACGTCGAACTGGATGCTGTTGATGCTGTTTGCACCCGCTTTGATGGCGGAGTCGAGCAGGTCACCAAGGCCTTGAAGGTCACGCACAACGATATAAACCGTGTTGTCAACCATATAGGTGGTGCCACCCGTTGTGCCATCAGCATTGTATTGCTGGCTGGGATAGATGCTGAAGTTCGTGGTACGGATATCCTTCTCCGCGATGCCAGCTTTCTTGAGTGCGTCGATGACGGAGGTGGTCTGGGTCTTGTTGGCAGTAACAGCCTCGGACGCGACCGGGTTCTCGGTGTGTACGCCAACGTAAATGTAGGCGATATCGGGGCTGAGGTAGCTCTGACCGGTACCGTTCACGTTCAGGGTGCGCGAGGTCTGGCCCGCTGCGGCTGGCCCACAGGCGCTCAACAAAAGAGCCAGGGCGAGGATTACGACAAAAAATTTAGTACGCATGGAAGTCTCCTTATAAGATGATTGAACATAGGACGTAAACCTGCAGAAAAAGTTCCCGGATTTTTCACTCCGGTGGTCTCGATATGCCCTTCGCAAGACTGCTCGGGGCTACTCGACCACCGGAATCATCCCACCCCCCACCCATGGCCTAAATTGGACCGGGCCACTTGTATTTTCGGCCATTTCCCTGTACAATCTTGATACATTTGTTCTAGTTATGCGATATTCGATGGTAACTTATGCCTATTGATTTCCAGCAAATCTACACCCGCATCAAGGAAATTGCCGCGGAAGCCGGCGAACGCAAACGGACGCTCGAAGAGAGGCGTGAACAGGCCCGTGAACTGCTAGGGGTGTACGGGGCTGACCTGGAGTTCCTGCGAGAGAAGGTGGAGGCCGCCAAAGCAGTGGATTCCAACATCCGCACGGCAGCCCCGGCGGATGAACCGCTGACGTTCTCCTGCCCGCCGCCGGAGGGCCCCGTGGACGCGACCATGATCGTCGCGGACGGCTCCCAGGTCAACCCGGACCGTCACGCGGCGGTACAGTTCTGCATCATTAACGTGGGGGCAATCACAATGAGGCTAAATTCCGGCGAGGCCCCAGAAATTCACGTTAATACTGAACTGTTATACGGCGATGATCTCCTGCCTAATGGGGCTCCAATGTCTGATGGTATGGTTGCTCTGATGCGCGATATACGCGAGCGCATGAAGCTCGATGAACTGTCCAAACCAATACAAGGACAGGTAATCACGCTTACTGATGGCCCCATTGAGTTGTGGGGAGCTAAAGGCGATGATCCGCAAGCCTTTGAAAATTATGTAGAGAAGTATTTTGGGGTGCTTTCACGCCTGCAATCGCGCGGCGTTATCGTAGGGGGCTACGTGGAAAAGCCCAGCGCGGACCTGGTTGTGCGCCTGCTCGAAATCGCCATGGCCGATAACGAGCAGATCAAGAAGCTGCGCGATTTCCATCCCCTGCGCGGCGTCACGGACCGCTGGCTTTATGGCTCGCATGAGAGTCCACTTTTGCCGGCCGGTCATCGCTCCGCGGTGTTTGGGCTTCAATCCGGTTCGGAAAAGAAATATAAAGGCGCGCTTTCATTGCACTTCTTCTATCTCAATGTCGGTACGGACGGGCATCCCTGGCCGGTGCGTGTCGAGATCCCCAGGTGGGTGGCAGAGGACAAAAAAAAACTGGAATTATTGCATGGCGTTCTGATGGCTCAATGCAAGATCATGGGCACCCGGCCTTATCCGTATGTACTTCATCGAGCCCACGAAACAGCGGTGATCCGGCATGAAGAGAAGGATCAAGTGGAACAGCTCCTTACTTTGGAATTGCGCCGAAGCCAGGCAGAGATTGATAACGCTTCCTATAAAAGTTCGGCGAAAGGTTTAAAAGGTAGAACGAATAGACAATAAAACTTAGCAGGACGAGGCGTTCTCGCCCTACCCCGTACACAGGTTTAATGGCACACACCAAAGCGGCAGGATGCCGCGCCTAATACGGAGGCACCATGAATCATCAAATCGAAATCGGGCGTTTACTACGTGCGGGAACAACAGGGTTCACTGCAGGTTGTCGCGTCTCTCAGTTTACTGTCCCTGCTCTCGGCGGTCTCGTCCGCGCACCATTGGGCGACTCTTACCAGGTTTACGGGCTGATCTACGATATCCACATTGACGACGACGGGCTGGTGCGCCAGCTTGTAACGTCGGATAACGTCAGCGAGGAAGTCCTGCGGGATAACCGCGAGCGGCGGATTGTCCCGGTAGAGATGTCCGTCATGACCGTCGGGTATGAGCAGGATGAGAAGATATACCACCTGCTGCCGCCCCGCCCACCGCTGAGCCTGGACCTGATCTACCTGTGTGATGACAACGACATGGCTCGCTTCACATCCGCCGGGCGCTTTGGATACTTCCGTCATCTGCTGCACAACAAGGATATTCCCCTTGGAGAAGTCCTGGTGGCGCACATGGTGCAGGCCAGCAAGGCGCACGGCAAGAATGGCGAAATGTGGAAGGAACGCGCGACTCAGGAATTGATCACACTTTTGCGCGATAAT
>JAKOVF010000063.1 GCA_029782225.1 Chloroflexota bacterium
GGTGCTCGGTGCCGAAGCGATCCTGGGTTACTTCCTCGGGTGGGAAGCCGACGCATTGTTCCTCACTGCCCTGCTCACGGTCATTGGCTTTTCCGTGCATGATACGATCGTTGTATTCGACCGTGTCCGCGAGAACGCCCGCGTTCTGCGCCGGGTTGACTACGAGACCATGGTCAATCACTCCATCGTCCAGACGCTGGACCGCTCCATCAACACCCAACTTACGGTCATGTTCACGCTGTTCGCGCTGGCCCTCTTCGGTGGAGATACCATCCGCCACTTCGTGATCATCCTGCTGGTCGGTATCTTGAGCGGTACTTATTCGTCAATTTTCAATGCCGCCCCGATCCTTGTAGTCTGGGAAAACCGCGAGTGGAAAAACTGGTTCGGAAGAAAGCAAAACGAAGCCACCGCCTGATCTTCAACGCGCAGACTGTCAAGTCAATTTGTAACTGGAAGCATGAACAATCATCCCCATCGATCGATGGGGATGATTGTGTTTTGTATTCGGTCGTGCCTTGAGCGGATTCTATTCCACGATCACCACATCACTTCCACTTCGGCCGAAGACGTCCGGAGAGTACCTTTCCTCAGCCTTCGCAGGAGGGACAATGAAAGTGCCGGGCGTCGTGGCACGAGCCACATAGGTATACTCATAAACTCCATCCCAAAGCAATGAGGTAAAGGCTTCGACACGGTCATCGCGCATGTTTTGATGCTCATACCAGGGACCCCACCACCACCAGCCATAGCGATAATCAGGTTGGGATGGGTCCTGAGGGATGCTGCCGGAAACGGCTAGCTCCGGGTTGACGATTTCCAGCCCGGCCGGCAGCGGATCCACGAGGGCGACATGGTAGCGGCGATTGTCGGCCACCATTGTGATCTTGACGCGTACGCGCGCTCCCGCCTTGATGTGCCAGGTACCATCGCTATCCTGCGAGACAGCTTTGGGATCGTCTATTGCTTCATAACTTCGCTGGATGACAAAGCCCATATCGAGCGGATCCAGCTTCAGGTTTGTGGGAGCATAACGCAGGCCGAGCCGGTAGTAGAGTCGTCCGGGGCCATCCTTGTTCAGGATCAGATCCTGGGTTCCGCCTCCTGCCGAAGTTTCGGAGAGAACGTAGTTCATCGGGATGAACGTCTCGTGCCGGTCAGTTGTTCGATCGTGAAATTCGCTGCTTCCAGCGTAGACATTCCCGAGCCAGATGCGCGCCACGAAATCCGGGGTTTGCGCTTCGTAGGTATTGAAGTAGCGGTCAAGCGCCAGCAGGACGAAGACATCTTCCTGCGTGCTGCCCCAGTGTCCTTTCACGCGATGCGCCAGCAAACCGTTGACCACTTTGGGAATCAGGTCACTCTGGGGATTGTCCTCCATCAGCGCATCGAGCAGAATGGCATCGGTACGGCGGTCGGAGCTGAGCAGCAGGTAGGTCTGGTCGCTGTAAGATGTTGTGAAGTTCGCTGCGCCCGCGGTCTCAACCGAGTGGTTGTTCACATAGAGTCGAATTGCATCCAACTGAGCGGGGTCATCTATCACAGGCCAGAGCCAACCGATGGTCTCCATGGAAAGATTCTCCAGGCCAGCTTCATTCAAGAGGGACTGGGCTTTCTGCGCGTCGCGATCGCCGGACAGGTTGCGCACGTAAAGCGCATACGCGCTCAGCGTCCAGCGCGTTTGCTGGTCGTACCAGGATGGATAATGCTCTTCGATATTGCGCAGATAATTGAGCGCATTCTGCTGCATATCACCGGGAATAACATATCCTTTTTGCTGCGCGCGGGCCAGCGCGTGAGCGACATGGATTGTATTGAAGGGGATCGACTCAAACCCGCGACGCCAGTATGGGAATCCGCCATCGGGGTTTTGCAGCCCCTGCAAACTTTCAATGTCGCGATTAACAGATGACTCCATTTCAGCCGCTGATGGCAGCCCTTCTGCTTTGAACGCGGTCAACACATCGCGCAGGGATGCAACTGCCAGGATTCGCGAGGCCAGCGATTCGGCGCATTCGAAAGGATAATCCTCAAGATAAAGAACGGCATCTGTCAGAGCCTGCAAAGCAGTAGCGGATGTATTGATCTCCAGCCCGCCGTATTGCGGGAAAACATCAGACGGGTATTGCACCGGCTGGGCGAGGGCGCCATCGTCAATTACACCGTACGTGGCGAAGGCTTCGCTCGTAGCAGGCGTGTAGACCGGCAGCCTGACCGTGGCTGCATCCGCATACTCTCCGGATACCGCAGCAAATTGAATCTCAGCCGTACCGGCCATGACCGTTGACGATGGGAAGCGAACTTCCACGCGGTCGTTGGCCGGGACCGTGACGCGCATCCCACCGTTCTCGATCTCCAGGTTTGCAGCGTTAGCCACTACGTCCACGGTCATCGACTGATCCGTTTGGTTTTGCAGGATGACCGGCAATTCGAACTTGTCTCCGAAGTTGAGGAAGCGCGGCGCCGAAGGACGGACCATCAGCGGGAGGCGCGCAGTCAGATTGGATTCGCCGATGCCGAACCGATTCCCATTCCCATCCACCGCAACAGCCATGACCCGATAGCGGGTGAGGTTATCCGGTAGTTTGACATACACCCGCGCCTCTCCATTCGTTCCGGTGCGTACTGTTGGAGAAAAATTCGCAAGTGGGTTGAAATCCAGACGAACTGCAATCGGTTGCTGAGCTTCACCACCTCCACCACCAGTTGCAGGAAGAGCGGTCGCAGTTGGAGCAAACTCCATCGCAGGAGCCTCTGTCGCCGCGGGAGCACCGGCTGCCAGCATCGCGTCATTGGCCGCCTGGCGTTGACCGGCCTGCTGCGCCAGAGATTGAGGATCGGCCAGAATGATGCTGGCGCGGCCATAGACGCTCGAAAGATCCGAGGGACGGTCATCATAAAAGATACTGATGGGGTCGGTCAGCGAGTAGTTGGTCAAAGCCAGGATCGCTTCATCTACAACAACCACGGCCACCTCGGCATCGGGCACGGGTTCCCCGTTTGCATCCTTCAGGGTCACCGTCATAGTCGTTTCACCGCCCGGTTCCAAAGCGTTCTGATCCGGCGTCACGTCAAGAGATAATGTCCGTTCCAAAGGAGGAACCTTCAGATTCAACTGTCCGCTGGCGAAGGCAGGACGCGGCGGTATGTTCGCTAGTGCCCCGCCCTGGTCATCCGTGCGCGGTGCACTCCCAGATAGATCCACCTGGATATTGAGGTTGGGAATATATTCCGCATGGATCGGTATGCTCAAAGTGACAGAGCCATCTTCAATACGAAAACGCTGGGTGTAAAGAATACCGTTGCGGCTGACCGTCAACAGACCTTCAGCAGGGCTGAACGGCGACTGAACGAGGATTTTGGCTGTGTCACCGGGCTGATAGTTTTCCTTATCCGGAATGAGCGTGACTTCTTCCTGTTCGATGTTGCGAGATGGAGGCCGCTGTCCGCCGCTGACCCAGCGCGTAAAGCGGCTCTGGTTCTTGCGGCCCGACTCATCTGTCACAATTGCCGTGATCTGGTAACTGCCTCCGAGGGAAGTCTCAAAGGTACAGGTGGCAGGTTCGGACCCAGAAAGAACCGAACACGTCTGAGGATCCACTGCCTGTTCCCCCCATGCCCCACTTTGATATTTCCATTCCATTCGCGCCGCTGTGATCTCGACCGGCCGGTCGCTCACCGGCTTGCCATCCAGATCCGTGACGATGTAGTCGATCTTGAGCGGCGTGCCCTTCTCGACAAAGTATTTGTCGCTCCGCAATCCAACATATACATTTGCGGGATGGACCAGCAACGCAGTCGAGCTGTTCCAGGCCTGCCGGTTCACATCCATCACACTGGCTTCCGCCACGATGCTTTTTGGCTCCGGGTCCGCGCCAGGGTCACCCTGCGGTTTGAAATCAAGGTGCAGCAAATGGGTTCCTGAAGCGTCGGTCTTGCTGGTGAACGTTTCCGTTTGTGTCTCGCCGCCTGGAACCTGATAATCATAGAACCACCACGGCTGCCAGCTCCCGAAAGTAAAATCCGGCCAATTGGGCGGAGAATAGGTGCCCGAGGTTGTGGTTACTGTCCACGTCACGTCCGCGTTGGGGAGTCCGCCGCCAGCATAGTATTTTGCATCTACTGCCACGGTAGCCTGATCACCAGCAAAATAGGGACCTTCCGTTTCGCCGCGCGTCACCACTTCGAATTCGGGACGACGGAACTCCTGGATCTGGAATTCATGGTAATACTGCGTTCCATCCAAGGCTCCAAAACTACCATTGGCATAGAAATAGATCTGGGCAGTGCCGAGATTCGTGTTTTGTGGGATTGTGAAGGTGAAATCGAACCCACCGAGTGCGTTCACATCCACCTGGCCATTCCCGATGTCATTGCCCATCGGGTCTTTGATCTGATAGCTGACCGAGGTCAGGGCCTCTCCCACCAGGCCGACATCGCCGCCCTGTTTGCCGCCGATCTTCCGGAGCCAGCCTTTGAAATGGACCTCCTCACCGGGGCGATACATGTTACGGTCATCGAAGACATACCAGCGCAGCAGGTCATTCGGGGGACTCGCA
>JAKOVF010000074.1 GCA_029782225.1 Chloroflexota bacterium
CAGGGCTGCCGAAGCGGCGGGCGTTGGAGGAAACCTTCGCTGCCATTACGTCACCTGTGCTCATGGCCGCTCTGACTACTGCGGCCGGATTTGCCTCGCTCATTACCGCCTTTGTCCACCCAATCCGGGAATTCGGCGTGCTTACAGCCATAGGTGTCATGCTGGCCATGGGCCTGTCTTTAAGCCTGGTTCCCGCTCTCCTGATTTTGGTCAAGGAACCGCAGGCGCGGGTGGCTCGGAAAAATGATGAGGAAGAAGGAAAAGACAGTATCCTCACTTCTGTGTTATTGCGCTTTGTGCACTGGGCTGTTTCCCGGCCTAAGCGCCTTGCGGCCGCGGTAGGCGTCGTTTCGCTGATTTTCATCCTTGGAGCCACCCTGATCACTCTGGAAAGCAACATTGTCAATTACTTCGGAGCTTCCAGCCCCGTGAAGAAAGCCACTAAGGTGATCGAGGACGTGTTTGGCGGCAGCATGCAGATCGCTGTGGTCTTGGATACCGGTGAACCGGACGGCATCAAGGATCCCGCCGTTCTGCACGAGCTGGTGGCTGTCCAAGACTACCTCAACACCTTTGATACGATCAACCATGCCACATCCCTCGCCGATGTGATCCGCCAGCTCAATCAGGCTATGTGGGATGGGGATCCGGAGTTTTATGCCATTCCCGAAAGTAAAGAGGCCGTTGCTCAGCTGCTGCTCCTCTTTGAACTGCAGGGCGGGTCTGGAGTCGATTCGCTGGTTACTTATGATTACAGCAAAGCCCTGGTTACAGCCCAGATGAAAACCCTTGATGCAGAAGAGATGGGCCATGTCATCGCCGAGGTGGAGCAGTTTTTGAAAGAGCGCTATAACTCAAATGCCCATCTAAAAGCCCACCTTACGGGAACGCCCAAAGTGATGCAGCGGCTGATGAACCGCTATGTGCAGACTCAAATTTCCAGTTTGGCAAGCTCCAGCATCGCGGTAGCCCTGATTGTGAGCCTGCTGATGAAGTCACTTACTCTGGGGCTTCTG
>JAKOVF010000124.1 GCA_029782225.1 Chloroflexota bacterium
ATAGAAGTTGCCCTGCGAGACATCTCCTGAATAGATGAAGGTGTCTTTCAGCTGTTTCATGGCGTTAATCTGCGGCAGCATGTTGCCGTAAGCTATATCCTGATCACCTGTGGCACACAGCAGATAATAGTCGGTTGGCTCGTAACCGCCCGCCCTGACCACATTTTGCAAGTATTCCGCGGTCAACCTGGCTCTATTGGCGCCGGCTGAAGCGGGGATTATCCAACAGTCGCCGCTTAACGGCATGAAGTACTTGACATAATCAAGGGCGAAGATGAACGTGTACCATGTGGAAAGCCCTCCCATGGAGAACCCGCCGAACGCTCTGTGGTTCCTGGTATCCTTCATATCCTCCCGGTCGCCGTTAGTCAGATGGGTCCGGTACTTGGTCTCCACCAAAGGAATGACAACATCCACCAATTCCTTATGGAAATCACCGGCGTCGTTCACTCCACCATAGAATGTAGGTGTTACAACGATCAGCGGCTCAATATCCCCGAAGGCAATCATGTTGTCGATAATCCGCTTCAGTTCAGTGTTCTGCCCTGGGCCGCCAAACAGGAGGTTCTCGTTTTCACCACCGCCGTGCATTAAGTACAAGACATTGTACTTCCTGTTGTTGCCTTCGTCATAATAGCCGTACGGCAGATAAACCAGGAGCTTCTTATTATCCTTGCCGCCGCTGCGGTTCGGTGCCTGGTAGTGAACAACCTCAATGGTACCTTGCTGACTGCTCAGCAGCTTATACTTGCTTGGAAGTGGGTAAAACACCTTTTCATTAGCAGACGGCTTCAGCTGATCCATCGCTGCCTTTAGCGCAGCAACCTGATCATCAATCTGCCGCTGGTTGTCAACATGGCCCGCTAGAAAGGCTTCAGCCGCTTTGACAGCATCTGCGACCACTTCATAATTTGCATAAATGCTGGGGTCAAGATCCTTGGCAATGTCAATCAAAGCTAACAGCTGATAGGGATCTATCCCCGCCACGGCGTCATCTGGCCTGCCGAGCAGAATGATCTCGCCAAACCTGGCGGTATTCTCCCAAGCTGTGCCTGTTGCGTCAAAAACGT
>JAKOVF010000125.1 GCA_029782225.1 Chloroflexota bacterium
ATCATCTTCTGCAGGCCATACGATAAGGCATAAGCTGCGCCATCAAGTGGGTGATTGATCTCCAGCACGCAGTTAGGAGTGAGGTGAACCCTAGCCTGGGACCGGCCCAAGTAGACCATGTCAGAACGCTTGTTCGCAATAGCCACCCCGATGTCATGGCCAGAATGCTTTATGGCGCTGTGGTCGTGATTGCCGGTGATAAACTTGGTCACGATACCGCTGCGTCTTGGATACTTCTCGACCACATACTCAACCTGGGCATCGGCTCCATGCGCGAACACTTCAAATTCGTGCCCCCGGCGCATATTCACGCCCTCGGTGACATCCCCTGCGTGGTAGACCGTATCTATTCCCTCGTGGTCGAACATGTCATAGAGTGTGTTGAGGTGAGTGAGCTGTTGCCACTTGCTGCCCAAGTGCGTATCCGACACCACGCCAAATCGGATGATCCGGTTGCCCTGCCAATCAACTACGTGTTCATTCGTCTCATCAGGCGCTACCTTGTGCAGCTTGATATGGTCATCCCTGTGGATGATGATATATCCCTGTTCGCGCAGGTCCTCGATGGCCGCTTGCAATACCCTCTTGCTCACGCCCAGCCTATCACATAGATCGCTCGCCTCAAACTCCACGCCCAACCTCTTTTTAAGAATGGATAAGAGCCTCTCGCTCAGACCAACAGAGGCGTCTTTTTTAGGCGCTCCACCATTTCGTTTGCGCCAGCGGTAAAGGAAGTTATTGACAGTACCGAAGGGCAGCCCAAGCTCGCGCGATATCTTATGCGCCCCCAACCCCTGTTTCAGGTACATATCCAGGGCTATATCGTGCCAGTCTGCCAACCTCCCACCTCCCTGGCCGTTAAATATAGTGGCTGCTCCCACCCCTCGCATTTATGCCACGTACTACCCTCCGGCATCCCGAGTAAGCCCAGTCTACCGGCAACCAATATGTAAAAGGACACCTGCCGTGCCGATAGGTGTCCTTTCGTTGGCTTTTGCCCTGCCCCGGCCAACAAAGGGCCGCTTATATCGAACTCTGCTCGCTCGTCCTCTCAGTTTACACTATATCACATGTAATATATCAACTTCTATCAACTGTTAACACTGCTCCGTATTTCTGCTCAAATTCAGTCAGCGCCCTGGCATGGAGTTTATGCGCCCACTGTGGTGTGCAGCCTAGCTCATAGGCTACCTCGCACCATGTCCGGCCGTTTATATATCGGTGCGTTAGGACTAACCGGAGAAGGTCATCATCAAGACCATCTATCATCTCCGCGGCTTCCTTCTTCAAGTCGATTAGCCTGTCTATTGCCTTATCTATGTCCCGCTCCAGGTCGATTAGCTTAGCCACGATGCCACATATTCGATCTGCATTTGTCTTCCGCCCTCCACCGGCAGGGTCCGGGGACGGAGTTATTTTGAGAGCCAAGCTTCTCAACTCGTCCAGCTGCACCAGCTTGGCTTTTATTGTCAGGTCCAGCCGCCTTAACTGCCTAAGGTATTGTTTTGCCGTCATTGCTCCGCCCCCACTCTTTATCAACCAACGTTATATTTCCGGCCGGCGTTGGAGTATTCAGCTACCGCCCGCCTCACTTTGACCTCCCAGTCCGGATCGTCAGTGTATGCCCAGCAGCTTCCAAACTGAACCTTCATCACCTTGCACTCGCCGGGCCTTCTTTTGTTGCGCCGCTCGCATTTGGAGCACTTTGGTAGATGTTGTGCCATTGGGCATCACTCCAATCGAAAATATTGATCTCCGTCCTCGGCATACCGTCCTTTTCCACGTAATATTTGCTTGCAGTGGTTCTATAGACTTGACTGTCGTCATTCCAAGCCAGCCCTTTTAGGGCGTCTGCTGTGCTTTTCCAGAGGTTGTCCACGTCCGGCTTGACCGTGTGCGGCAGTGCATCATCCGGATCCTTCTTTTTCAGCAGGCGCTTGGGCCTTGGCAAGTAGAACCGCACATTCACTGCCACCGGCCCATCCAGCGGCTTGATTCCTGCTTCCATGGCCACCAGCCTCACCGCGGCCTTGTATGCATTGACCGGATGGTCTGTTGGTGTGTAATTATGCAGCCGGCCTCTAACCACCGCATGACGCTGGCGCGGCTGGGCTACCGGAACTCCGGCGACCACAAGCCTAATCATCTGCGATCACCCCTCGCCTTTACTTCATGCCACAATTCCTTGTATATCAACGCCGCCGCCACGGCCCCGGCCGCAATTATAGCCATTATCACAAAAGCTATCTCAAGAATCATCTTCCAAAACCTCCCA
>JAKOVF010000430.1 GCA_029782225.1 Chloroflexota bacterium
CTTTTCCAGATGAGGAGTCCTGCTTGCTGTTGGTTACGGCCCGAGCTAAGGCTCAAGAACAGGCATGGAGCCAAAGAAGGTATTTGAACATGGACTTGCTGAAGGAACTGGACCTGGAGGCTGCTAAGGAGGAACTAGCAATCAGCTGACTCCCAAGAGAGGAGCCGTGGGCAAATTACACACAATTCTTGACACTACCTCACAGAAGAGGGTCCTAAGGATAATGCGTGAGAACGGACTGCTTGCCCCATTTAGGAAGAGGCACGTTCACTCTGACGGGAAACATGACGGTACGATAATTCCTAATTGCGTCAACGAGCTATGGGGAGCAGATGCAGCCCGGTTGTGGACAGAGGAAGACGGATGCTGCTGGGCTTTCGTGTGTATAGACCACTACAATCTGGAGCCCTTCGTGAGGGTGAGCAAGTCCGGAACGAAATTCGAGGCGCTGGACCCAGTGCTAAAGGCAGTGAAGGAGAGGTTTGGAAGAGTTGAGAAGGGAGTCTGTCGAGGACTTACCTTAAGACATGATCATGGCTCCCAGTACATAAGCAAGTACTTCCAGAGCGAACTCCGCTGGCTTGGCATAAAATCCTCGCCGGCATATGTTGGTGAGCCTGAAGGGAACGGTGTAGCTGAGTGGTTTATCAGGACTTTGAAGGAGCAGGTCATCTGGCCCAACAGGTTCAAAAACGTGGCTCAGGCAGCCGATGCTATCGAGGCCTTTGTCCAGGAGTTTAAGAGGTCCTGGATTATAGCACGTTTGGGCTACAGAACGCCGCTTGAGGTATTGCAAGAACTTTCCTGCGACCAGGAGGTGGCAGACTAACCGACGGCGAATGTTGTATACTCAAATCCGTGTCCCAAAAACCGGGTGCGATGCAGTACCGGGAGTCGTGGGTTGGAAATGGGAATGGCTGTTCGCAAACGTGAAGTTCTAGAATTCCTTCTCAGGCGTTGTCCCGAGGAGGAGGGATATCTGCAGTCCCTTGCCGCGCTTCCGCTGCTGAGCGACTTGTATTCTGAACGCGATCTAGAGACTTGAGTGCATTGGCTGCCGGGGCCTTCTGGTCGCTTGGCTGAGGGTCCGGAACTTCATAGATTTGACGCACCCTTCGTTGTCTGTACTGCGGTAGCTACGGTGCGCGTCATGCAAGAGAGACGGTATGACGCGGGTACCAACGAATCGGAAAAGCAGTGTAGGGAGCGAAGCGCGCCCTTCTTCGAGTACCAAGTCGTCATCGACATTCCCGACGACCCCTTACTTGCCACCAGTTCAGAACAACGCCTTCTCATCGAAGGGTACTCTGGAGGAGGACCGGATACCTTAAGAAATCGGCAGCGCTTAGTCTCAGCGTTCGACGATCTTCACTCAAAAAGGCGGTCAGAAGTCACTTTCGTTGCCAGATGGGCTGCTGGTGGATGTCTGCCCGTGTTGACACTTTGGGCTTCGCAGGGCGAGGACGGGCCATCGTGTCAACCGTCGGGCGGCGATGAGCTCGCAGGTGCCAAACGAAATGCGCGAACGACGAAGGGCGAATACGCTGTGCTCATAAAAAGAGACGAAGCGGCACCATCGCATTCCTCGGTCTGGACGCCGGCATCCGGTCTTTCGTCCTCGCCGCTGGAATGGTTGTACCCGGAGGTCCTGGCACTGCGCGAAGGTGCGGAGGAGGTCCTGCTCTTTTCCATTTCCGGTTGTGGCGGTGGCGGGCCGTCAGTATCCTCTGCCGGGCGGGCACCTTCTGCTGTCACCGTCCTTGTGCCGCAATTGACCCTTGAAAAGGACTCGGAGTTCCCGTTTAGAGAACTTCCGGAATGGTTAGCTGGGTCTATCCGTCATCACGCCTCAAGCTGTCTTAGGGCGCATCCTTCGTTCGTTAAACTCCCGGGCTTGCTGCAGGAACTGGAAAGTAAGGAGTCACGGTTTATATTGCCGGTCCGAGGGTCCCAGGCTCTGTCGCGCGTTCCGCCGGAGGCGCTTTCCCCCTTGCAGTCGTCACAGCGCGGATCTCGCCACTTGCCACCGGCCAAAACGCCGAGTCCAGAACCACAGATAGCGGTGCAGCTGGTCCGATGCTCTGTCAGAAGGCCAGTCGCGGAAGACGTCCTCCTCATCCGTTGGAGGGGTACTGAACGAAAATTACGCGGTATTGTTGCAGTTGATCCAACATGTAGGGCGATCGATTTCCTGTACGTTATCGATATCGACGTGAACATGCCGAAGGAACATGTAACAGTCCTGGACGGAGAAGCCGTCCCACGAACCGATACTATTGTGGAGATGGAACAGGAATTCCTGGCCCGGGACGTCACGGTAGTACCCCTTGCAGATCTGCTTAGGGTGGAGAAGACCGGGATGAGTACGTCCGGCGATGAGGGTACATCGTTGTGGAGCCCTGTATTGGTGAGGGTATTAGAGGTGCTCAAGTCGGAGCGGGAGGCTCGCGGGCGGGTATAGGCTTAGCAGACGGGGTTCTCAAACTGAGTCCCGGGTTTCTGGTTTGTTGCTTGGCGCGCAGAAGAGCTTCTAAACTTTGGCGCTCAGACGCTGCAGGCGGAGGATGTTGTCGCCAATCCGGCGAAGTGTAGATCAAGTACCATCACCGTACGTTGGAAGCCGTATATGCGGTGATGATTCAATGCGCGACCGAAGCGGGTGCAGAAACACGTACAACGATGTGCGTCCTACGATGTGCGTTCTACGGCTTGCCGGCGGAAGTATTTAAGTGAGACCACCGCAGGAGGACATGAAATTGCGCGTTTTGGTGACTGGAGGAGCTGGCTTTATAGGCTCACATGTGGTGGATAAGTGTCTTGAAGCGGGGTATTACGTAGCCGTGGTTGACGATCTCTCCACTGGTAAGCTCGAGAACCTTCCCAAAGGGGTACCGTTTTATCGCGTGGATGTGGTCGATGCTGACGGCGTCAATGAAGTCTTCGCGCAGGTAAGGCCGACTAGTGTCATACACATGGCGGCACAGATTTCAGTCAGCCGTTCCGTGAGAGACCCAGTAGCGGATGCTCGTGTGAACGTACTTGGACTTCTGAACGTACTTGAAGCATCGGTAAGACATCACGTGGACTCGTTTGTCTTTGCGTCTTCAGGCGGCGTACTTTACGGTGACGTCTACGAGCCGGCATCGGAAGATAGGCCATTAGCACCCGTGTCTCCGTACGGGATCAGTAAGCTTACCGGCGAGAATTACCTGCGGTTTTACGCCAACGAGCATGGTATGCGATGCCTGGCCCTACGCTACGGCAACGTATACGGCCCCCGGCAGGACCCATTCGGAGAGGCGGGCGTCGTCGCTATTTTCATACAGAGGTTATTGTCGGGCCGGGAGCCGGTCATAAACGGCGATGGGAAGTACGTGCGTGACTACGTATTCGTCGAGGACGTAGCTCGTGCCAACCTCCTGGCTTTAAACAGCAAGTGCGGAGGTTTTCGCGCTTACAACATTGGGACGGGTAGAGGAACCGACGTGAACGAGCTGGAAAGCGCTATCCGGTCAGCTGTACAGAAGGTACTCGGTGCTGAGAGTAAGCGAGTTGACTTGCCACTTCCTAGGCATGGCCCCCCAAGGCCGGGTGACCTGCGGTCAAGTATCCTCGATTGCACCAGAGCGAAGGTGGAACTGGGCTGGGCGGCTGGCGTTCCGCTGGAAGAGGGACTGCGACGGACTGTTGAGTGGTTTCTCAGTCATAAGGAGTCCTGTGCCAATGCTGGGGCGCTTTAGGTGTAGCCCGTCGACGGTAGGCCTGTTGCGGCGAAGGGTATATTAGCATACGACTTGGGGGTATGGTGGCTGGCCGGTTATTAAAGCTGCTTTGCGATGTAGACAGGGCCCGGGATTTTAGACACGAGCCAAGAGGTGCGGAATGTGTGGCCAAGACGGAACAATTTGGCAGAGTCTAGCGAGCACCCGTGAGCCTGAATAGCGTGGTTGCTTTGTATTGCCATGATCACGCCCGTGGTCTCCCTTAGACCCTGGGCCACTGCAAGAAGCCGGAGCCAGTAGAGTGATTGTGCTAGCGAAGGGGAAACTCGAACTGCGTGACGCACACACCCGCGTAAGGGGCGTCGCAGAAGGCGGTGGTGAATCCGGTGACTTTTGTGTCGCTAGTCGCGACCATGGCCTGCTTGATAATTGTTTGGCTGATGTTTACTTCACCAAAGACAGCCGGGGTATGGCTCCTAGGGGCGCTTCTCATAGCTCCCTACATAGCTGCTAGTGGTCTAAGAGTTCGTATAGAGTTGATTCTCGAAGCAGTATTTGCGGCGGTGTTGTCGATACGGGGCCTGCGCAGGGGTTTTTATCTTCCGGGTTTGTTTTGGCTTCTCGTCCTTTCGTGGTCTTGGACTTTCCTGGCGACACTGCTCACGCTAATAGAAGCGAATTCGAGCCCCGTTATGTGGAGCATGGCTTATGGCTCGTTGAGACCCGTGCTAATAGCAGTGGCTTACTATAACCTTCGTTACACTCAACAGGACGCGTTGAGGCTTTTGAGACTCTTTACATATTTAGCAATACCCCTCGGCTTATTTGCAGTGATACAAATCATGGGGAGCGATCTTGCTACATTGATCACAGTGAACGGATATACATCGATATCTAGAACTCCCGTTAACGCTATGATAGAGAGTACCGGTGCGATTAGTCGTGCGGTAAGCGTATTCGAGTCACCTGCCTATGCTGCGGTCTACTTTCTCCTGGCGGTAGGAACAGGGCTCACCCTACTGCTGCGAGAAGGGCACAGCGGGGCTTGGACACGCTTATGCTTACTGGCTTCTGTCGTATGTGCCGTGGTCGGGGGCTTCTTGACTCTCTCAGCCACTTTCTTGCTCGGGATTATCGCATTGGCTGTGTTTCTTATATTCCGCAGCGGAATTCGTACGATGCTTCGCTTGGCTGGGCTCTTTATCGGGCTTTTTATGATATTGGTGCCAATGATAATTATGTTTGTCGGATCCGATACAACCGTGGCGAGTTCTCTTGAGTATCAGAAAAGCCGCATAGCCTCGCTTGCTGTACTGAGGACGCGATATGCCGACGGGATTGGGATCCTATCTAGAACGATAGAAACGTTGAGCGAGCGGCCTCTTCAAGGATGGGGGTGGACGCTACAACGGGAGGTTTTCCTTGGAGATTCGTATTATGTTGGTGTACTTTATTCCGGCGGTTGGATTGGGTTGGTGTTATCCGTGTTGCCGTTGGCTTGTATTGTCTGCAGCCGTACAAAGGTCGGCCTATTGGGGGAATGCATGTTAGTTTGGTTGGTGCTTCTTCTGATGTGCGGAGTTGGTTCCCCAACTTTTTCCATACCACGCCTTCAGGACTGGTGGTGGGGTATGTCAAGTATCCTTGTATGGCAACACAAACATCCAGAAAGCTCATAAAAGACGTTTACGGCCTTTCTTTCGTGGGCAAGAGCTCTCCGCTGACAGGGCGACGAGTGGGGTGGATGTCAATGACCGTTGTCAAGCGATTCGCAGCAACGGGAACCAGACGGCCACTTTTAGACCAAATCCGTGGTTTGACCCCAATGGAGCTTTTTGTTAAAAGATGAGTGAATCTAAGGTGGTGACCCGTGTGTGGTTAACAATGCTAAAGAACAGGCTATTCGTGTTTTGCACGTTCTTCCCAACTTCGGTGCTGGTGGGGCAGAGCGCATGGTTGGCGACTTGGTACGCGGGTTAGACAAGAGCCGGTTTGCTGCTATGGTGGTGAGCCTTTTTGGTCCGGCTCAAACTGATGTCGAACGCGAATTGAACTCGGCAGCGATTCCTGTCCGATATCTTGAGAAGCACAAGGGCTTTGATATCCGAATGTACTGCCGATTGCGCAGTGTCATCCGGGAGTTTGGGCCCCACATCATCCATACCCATCGTTACGTGTTGCGCTACTTAATACCGATCCGCGAATACCGCGATGTTGCTGTAAAGGTTCACACTGTTCATAACTTAGCACAATACGAGGTCGATACACTTGGGAAGTGGGTACATCGTTTGGCGTTTCGTCTCGGAGTTGTTCCGGTGGCCATCGCTGAAAGCGTTTCGGATAGTATCGAGGCTGTATACGGTATAAAGGCGCCTCGTTTGATCTCCAATGGAATTCGTGTCGAAAGGTACGCGCTTGCGCGACTGCCGCGACGCGATTGGCGAAAAAAAGAAGGGTTCGGACCAGATGACATCCTGGTGGTTTCCGTAGGCCGGCTTGCTCCCCAGAAAAATCACATACTACTTATTCGAGCTTTCCGGAGGTGCTGTTCGGCGGCACTTGGGTTGCATCTCATTGTTGTTGGCGACGGGCCACTCAGAGGAGACCTTTTGGAGGAAGTACAACGACTCGGCTTGGCCGATAGGGTTCACTTCTTGGGCGTCCGTGAGGATATCCCCGACATTCTCAGCGCTGCTGATTTATTCGTCCTACCGTCCAATTGGGAGGGGAACCCGCTGTCGGTCATGGAAGCTATGGCAGCCGGGAGAGCTGTGATCGCTACGAATGTCGGGGGAGTACCTGAGCTTGTTGAGAATGGAGAAACAGGCATCATTGTACCACCTGGCGACATCGAGGCTTTATCCGCGGCAATCATCGAATTGGCAACGGACCCGAACCGTAGAGGGGTTATGGGACTGCGTGCCACCGCAAAAGCCCAAACGGACTTTGACGTCAGCACGATGGTCAAACGGTACGAAGAGTTGTACGAGGAACTGTTTGAGGCGGCCAGGGCGACGCAGGCGCGAGTATGTTAGTGGGCAGAAGACATTTGGTAATCGCGTTACCACATTGTTACGGGCAGCGATTATCTCATAATCTGCCGAAAGACAATGTTGGATAGCCATTGGCAGTGGAGCCTCGACTTAAGACAGGAAAGGCAGAATCCAAAGTAAGAAGGAGCAAAAAGCGAATGGGCACAGTGATTATCGTTGGGCCATGGCCACCCCCGATCGGTGGAAATTCCATCCACATTGAACGGCTTTCTAACAGATGCCGTGATGAAGGTATTGCGGTTAAGGTTTTAGACCCCTATAGCAAGCGAACAGGTAACGAGCCGTCCTGGGTCGTACGCTTCCCCGGCAGCGC
>JAKOVF010000139.1 GCA_029782225.1 Chloroflexota bacterium
CCAAATCGCCAAAGAAATCTCGCTTCTGTCTCCGGAAACTGTGGTCAAAGTGTTCAACGTTTCCAAATTTGACAAAAACGACATAATGACTGAAGTGTTCAAATCAAAGGCAATCGCTGTAGGTTCTCCCACGGTTGGGCAAAGCGTTTTATCCAATGTCGCAGGCTGGCTTGAGTTTTTAAAGGAGCTGAAGTTCAAAAACAAAAAAGCCGCCGTATTCGGCTGCTACGGATGGAGCGGCGAATCAACCAAAATTCTTAGGGAAAGGCTGATTGATGCGGGTTTCGAAGTAGTGGAGCCGGAAATCCGCTGCAGCTGGAACCCGGAAACAGCAGATCTGGCCAAAGCCCGGGAGATTGCGGAAGCGCTCTTGGGATGACCGGAAGACATCTTAAAGGGAGAGCCCTGCCGGACTCTCCCTTGTCATTTGCGGTTGGAAACGTTATTCGGCTCCCACCGCGCCGGCAACAGTGAGGGTGATGGTACCGAAGTAGGTATCTGCCCGCTGCTCGCTGATCTTGTCAATCCACAAAGCACCGCCGATTTTGTACTCGTGCTCACCGAACGGATGCTAGAATGTCAGCTTGGTGATGGTCGGGGTCAGCTTGGAAAGCTGCGCGTCACCCTTGACCGGAGGCCATGGTCTGCCGTCGTGGTTGTAGACGAAGAAGACCCACTGAGACACAAGCTCATCAAAACCGGATACCTCTACGTCAATGTTAAACTCATAGTTGCTTTCGATTGTGAAGATGGCTCCACCGTTGTGATCCTCAAAAACCGCCTCGTGGTCTGAAGGAAGCCCGAAGTGGACCTTGGCATCGTTAATCACTTGCCACTCGTTGGAGGTGTACAGGCCGACCCTGCTGAGGATCGGAGCGGCAAACAGCTTATTGTCGCCTTCATTTACCAAGATTTCGGCATACGGCAGGATTTTGATGCCGACATCGAGTGTCTGCTGTTGATTGTTTCTCAAACAGTGGCTTTTGTGGCGGACAAAAAAGGCCTGCCGCCGCTTGGCTGCAGGCCTCATGGGTATGGGTGTGGAAGACCGGCTCATCGCCGTCTCATTCACTATGATAAGCACTCACTGTCAGAGTGATGATATCGTTATACTCTCCGGCTTTAATCTTATAGAAGTTCTCAGGAGTCACCGAATTGTTGACCCTTGCGGCAAACGGGATAAGGATCACATCGCCGGTCCATTTGAACAATGAGTCAGCGGGGCTCCACCCACCACGCCAACCGCCGGAAGCGAACGACTGGTTTTGATAGGTATAATGCTGCAGCTTGTAGAGATACCCCACCGGATTGACACCTTCGCCTTCAAAGTTAAACCCGGCCGATTCAAATCTAATCAGCACATCGGTGTTGGTGTACAGCTTGATGGTTGTCCAGACTTCGAATTTCTCAAAACCCTCGTAGAAATCCACTTCCCCGATGTCCAGGATTTCGGGGACCTCCAGGTACGCATACTCCAGAAGCCGAACCTTAACTGGGAATGAATCATCAGCCAACGCGGCCGACACTACGTTGGCACCGATCGTGAACAACACCAAAGCAAAAACAAATACTGACAGTTTTCTCACAGCCTATTCCTCCTATTTAATATTGTTGTCTAATTTAACTGCCGACAGCGCCGCCGGCAGCGCCAAAGCACCGCTTCTAGTCCATCACCTCCAACCCTCGATTTCCAAGGTCCGTTCCAGCACCGCGATCTGCGTGCCGCTGTCGTATATCTCAAGCTTCACCACATATGTTTCACTCTCCAATCCGGGAACCACCGCTTCCAACTGCCTGCTTTCCAACGGCAGGACCTTGTTGATCCCTTCGGGCAGTCTGAGTTCGGCCCGCTGGACGTAATTGCCCTCTCGATCAAAGACCACCAGGGAAATATGGGGCGAAATCATCACTCTGCCGGAGTTGTACAAGTCCACCGACAGCCAATGGCCTTCGCCCTCTATATACATGGCTGCCAGGCTGCGGACTTCGACACCGTACTCAGGTTCATCACCGATCAGCAATGACACCAGCACCGCTTTTTCGCCGATGGGTTCGCCAGTCTCCACATCAAAGGCTTGAAACACCAGGTTCCCGTGGTAACTCCCCGGTGCCGCATCCCTGGGCACTACCAGCGTAACCGGCACACGAGCACTGCCTCTGCCCCGTAGGAGCACCTCGCTGCTGCGTAGTTCGATCCAGTCAAGCACCGAATGAGGATATTCAGTCTTTATGTCCCGGAGCCCAACTGCTACCTGCACATCTTCCCCTACTTCACTCTGAAGTTGGACTACCTGGCTGCGGCGCTCTCCAGGCCGCAATTTCAAATCCATTGCCGCTGGTTCCAAGGAGAACACGCCAATTTCGTCCGCGGCAGGGTAATTGAAATCTCCGTCGTTTACCCTGATCACTTCGTTGTGGATGATCTGGCCCCGATCACCGTAGCGGAAAAAACCACGCAGCTGGTACTCGCCTGGCGTCAGCTTACGGGTGATTTCACCAATCATCTCCACCTCATAACCTGGGTACAGCCGTACCGACGTATAGTTAGACCCCACCAGGGATTCAGCCATAATCAGGATCCGCTCAACAAGCCGGCGCTGATCATCACGGATTGTGATTTCTCCCGAA
>JAKOVF010000141.1 GCA_029782225.1 Chloroflexota bacterium
CGCATGGACAGGTTGCTCAATCTCTTCACATGACGGGCGAATGCAGGCGTCGCCTTGCTTCTCAAGTCGTCCAGCATGTCCCTGAACCGTTTATTCAATCCTCCTTCCTCTTTCTCCGTCCTCTTCAGAGAGTAGCTGAGATCCTGGTCCTGAAGGACCGCACCGTTCTCACAGATACATCTCCAGACGAAGACATCTCCACTGATAGGAAACTCTCCCGTCTCAGAAACGGAAGCCTGCACGCCAGCAAACATTTCTCCCAGCCTCTTCTTGTAGACGCCCCGCTTCTCAGCGAGTTTGTCGTTGTCCAGCAGTCCAGCGGCTCGGAGAGTAAAGCCCCCGATGATGATGTACTGCCATTGGGTAACGCGCCCTCCCAGCTTTACTTTCAGTGCTTTGAGGGCATCGTAGATGTCCAGACAGGCCACATTGTCAGGGAAGACCGCGCGGATAAACGGGTCCTTCCCCCTCATGTCCCAGCCCCTCAGCAGAACTCCCATGCTGGGGAGCTTTTTGACATGGCGATTCAAACTCTCTGCCAGATGCCCAGGGTCCTGTAGCTCCTGCTTGGCCTTGACCCACTGAATGGGAATCTTCAGCATCTTGCAGACCTGGAAGATGGCGTGCTGATTCAGGCGGGTGTGATCCAGTTTGTTTTTCTTGTCAGCGAGATAGATGCCGCCGTTGCACTTGAAATCGAAGTTCCTTGTGCTGGTCAGGATATCATGCCCCTTCTCGGACATCTTCTTCGCCTTCTTCAACGCCTCATCCAGTTTGGTCGTACAGAATGTCGTACTCATTCCCTGGTTCTCCTTGTTCTGAACTTCACTACTGGGTCCTGGTCTCCGCTCTCGCACATGACCCGCCATTCCTTTCCATTGTAGTACCAGATCTCATGACTGGATCGGTTGACGATGTGGACCTCGCAGAACCTCGTCCCGGCTTCTGCGTTGTCCTCTCCATCGGACCACAACTTTTCCAGGTCTTTGATCTGCCTGTGGGAAGGGCGGTTCTTCTTCACCTGCACGAACGAAGTCCAGTTTTCAGCCACTACAATCAGGTCCGCAGACCCTTTCGACGCAGCCATGCGGAAGACTTCAATCACATCATTCTGTTTCTTGAACCAGTCCCGTACCCTGTACTCCAGCCTGCGGCCTGCCGCCGCATGGTTCATGCAACCCTTGCCTGACTTCGGTTTCCTCTTGGCTTTCTTTCTAGCCATCACTCATCCTCCACTTCCGCTTTTCTTGGGTCCACACCACCAATCTGAACGTACTGGATCCTGACTCCTTTCTTCTTTCTGGATGCCCCTCTGCATTGCTTGTAGTAGCCGCAGAACTTCTCCGAACACATCCATGAATCCGGCTGGCAGGGGGGAAAGACGCCCGCCTTTCGCATGGCTGCGTACCGATCTATGATATCCCCGAACCATCCCAGCCACTCCTTACAATTGAACTTGGCTGGAATGACGGTCACTTCTTGCTTCTTCTTGTTCAGTGCGATGATCTGCCCCAGCTTCACCTGCTTGACGATGCAGTAGAGAGCCAACTGCATGTGGTTCTCGACATCCTTTTGAGAGGGCGTCCGTCCGACCACCTTGTAGTCGGATACGCTATCCTTCTCCACAAGGTCGATGTATCCGATGACGGACTCCCCGTTGATCTTGACATCGAAGAACTCTTCGCAGGCGACTGGAACCGTTTCATCAGCCACCTCCCTGAGATAGGTCCTGAGAAGATCGAAGCCGGATACCAGGACGGACTCCTGGCTTTCCTCCCCCCAATCCTCGACCTCCTTCTGCGTTTCCCCCCATACAGTCCTCCAGATGTCGGCCACATCGGCTTCCTTCAACCACTTCTTCTTCAGCATGAAGTAACTGTTCACGCTCTGAAGAACGCGGTGCATGGCATTCCCCTGTGCCAGTGCTACAGGGTAGGGGGCCTTGACCCCCTTGATGTATCGCCACTCGTACTGCATGGGGCAGCGCATCAGCATACTGATCTGGCTGACGCTCAAATGGTCGGGGCAGCTATCAGTCATATCCGCACCCTCTTTCCGTACTTGACCTTCAGGATTTCAACGGCACGCTCAGGAGTCACTATTCTCAGGTTATCCAGTTCATCCAGAATATCCGGCCATTCGTCCTGTGGAACAGTCAGTTTGGATTCCTTTCCCGCCCTGATAGTGTAGGGATCAAACTGGTCCGTTGTCCTCTGGATGATGATGTTCCTTCCCTTCTTGGGATCGTTGACGTTCGGAATGTACCCGAAGAGGTCATTGAACTTCTGTGTGGTTCTCTTGCTGAAGAAGAACCTCTGTGTGATTCCAAGCTTGGGAATGAACAGATCCACACAAGCCCGCTGTTCGGATCCATGATCTTTTTTGATCTGCTTATCCTCTTCACCCAACGAGTCAAAGAACTTGCAGAATCCACAGACCATTGGAACACGAACCTTTTTGGTTCCCTTCTTCACCACCTTGGTAAGGCCCTTGCAGCAGCGGTAATTGGTGACGGGGTATCCATCCTTTCCAGCAGGTCTTCCCTCTGCGTCTTTTCCGATCAGAGGGAGGAATTTGTGCTGTTGGAAAATCAGAATGCCACTGACAGGATCAAAAAGGACTCCTTCCTTCTTGGCCCTCTCCTCAGCTTCCTCATCATAAGGGGGGAACATTCTGGCAATAACCTGTTGACCTTCTGCGATCTTCAGGATCCTCTTGCTTCCTCCCGTCTCCCATTTCGAAAGCAATTCGTCCAACTTACTCATTTGTGGTTCTCCTTTCGATCAATAGCTCTATCAATAACTCTATCAATACCCTTGCGAAGTGCCCTGCCTGCCAGATAGCCCGATATGACAAAGCAGAGCACAGAAACAACCGTCATCACAATTCCTTCAATCGGCATCTTCTTCCTCCTATTCTTCATCATCAGAACATGCCTGTGGAAGCTTGAACAGGTACACCCACTGACCTTCCAAGTTCCTGTAGACCATTCCTTCCTGTGTTATCCTGATGACCGGATCTGCAGCCATAGGATATTTACCTGGAACAATGACCAGAAGGAGGTCATCTTCACCCACTCCTCCAAACTTCTCGAATTGCCAACCATACATTACGTCGAAGTAAACGGTGCTGAATTTCCCGCTGCTCCATTTTATGAGACTCATTTGCATTCTCCTAGACTTGGACCGGACTTGACCTCAAACTCGATTGGAACGTCGATATTCCATCCCAGTTCCCTCATAGCCTTCTTCGGCTGCGTCTCAAACACCTCCTTCAGCATGTCGGGCATCATCAGTTCCGATGCCGCCAGATGATCCTTCTTCCAGTCCATTACGATTGAATCGTAAACTGTAAGGATGACATGAGCCTCATAACCCCCATTGTCGATGAATTTCAATACCTGCCGAATGGCCTCGGTACAGAAGTCATTGGCGGCAGACTGTATGGGAGAGTTCACAGCCTTCCTCATGTCATGGCTGGGAATCTTTCCAGACTTGGTGGGTATCCACCTGGCATTAGGGAGGTGGAACACCCTGCCAATCGGACTGTGGATGACCTTCAGTTCTTCTGCCATCTCGTAGTTGCGTTTGATGTACGCCTCTACGCCTTCAAACCTGGACAGATACCGCTGGATAAAGGCTTCCGCTTCCTGGACCTTCATTCCCGTGCTTTTGGACAGTCCGTACGCGGTCTGCCCGTACACGATTCCAAAGTTCACAGCCTTGGCTCTCTGGCGCATGATCTTGTCTACTTCGGACATCTTGCATCCGGCCACCTGTGCGGCTGTGTATGTGTGGAGGTCCAGTCCCTTGAGGAATGCCCGCTTCATGCGTTCATCATTAGCCTCATTTGCCAGTATCCGCATTTCCATCTGGGAATAGTCCAGTGCGACGATCACGCCTTCAGCGCCGTACCTGCTGGTAAGACACTTCTTGACTGTGATTTCGCCCTTCTTGACTTCATCATCTCTGGGAAGGTTGATGAATCCCTTGCAGGTTACTCTTCCAGTGTTAGACCCTCCTGAACCTCCTTCGTCATCAGCGGCTCTGGCGATGAACACTTCAGGATGGGCGATCTCTCCCCATGCCCTCATGTTCTTGCAGTATGTGTCCCGAATCTTCAGGCACTTCTTGCGTTCGCTGAACCGCTTCACCCATCCCGTCTTATCCATCTCCTCCAACTGCTGAAGAACTTCCCTGTCCAGCGCAGGCTCCTGCGTCTTGTCTGTTCGCTTGAGGACCGGAAGCTTCAATTTCTCGAATAAGTGTTTCCGAACGGAGAGTGTAGATCTGAAGTTGACACCAGACCTCCTTAAGAACTCTTCGCATGTAAACACTTTCTTCGTCATTTCCGCGTTCAGTCTTTCCAGCCGTTTCTGAGACAATTTGATCCCAGAATGTCTCATACGAACAACCGTTTTCAGATTGGAGGATACCCATGAGTAGGCCCTGCCTTCCTTAATCTTATCAACCACTTCGTCCATATCCCCCCTCAACGTGGGGTGGATGGCTTTCCACAGTCGGATCGTGGCAATCGAGTCCCGGCAGTTGTACCGCTTCAACAACTTCCGGTTCTCCTCTGTATACCAGCCTTTAGGGAACCCCTCCTTCAGCACGGAAGGCCGTTCCAGCTTGGGGGTGTAGGCATACACTTCCGCCAGATGCGCCAGTGATGTGTTGGGATAAGACTCATCCTTGAATTGCAGGGCAATCATGGTGTCTTCCCAATTCTTCTTCCAGATCCAGTGATCCACCGGCAGTCCTAGCGTCAGCCACCCCATGTCAAAGGTGGCCTTGTGGCACACGAATGTATGGAAATTCTTAAGAAGGTCAAGGACCTTCACCAGTTCCTTAGAACCAGGAGCCACTCCTTGAGGACCGAACTCATGGTAGTACACGGTGTCTGCGTTAGGAGCCACTGAGATACACATGATCCTGGCCCCCTCGACGTAGGGATCAAAACCGATTGTCTCGATGTCCAGGGCGCAGACGTTTACTTTCAGGTCCTCTTCCAGTTTTCTCCAGGGACGGATCAGATAATGAAGACCCTTCCCCTTCGCTGGAACGCCCTTCTTCCACCATTCAGCGATCTTGGCGAAGTCTTCCTTGAGATAGTCCTTCTTCTT
>JAKOVF010000142.1 GCA_029782225.1 Chloroflexota bacterium
TTGACGGCTCTAAGCTGTTTTTCGTATTCCTTCAGCTGACTCTCGGTTTTGATGAGTTCTCGCTGGAAGGCTCGGTATTGCTCTTCGCTGATCTTGCCTTCCTGGAACTGCTGATTTACCTGAGCCTGAACTTCCTTCAGCCTGTTCAGCTTCTCGCGAGTATTTTCAACTTGATCGGCAAGGAGTTTCTGCTTCTGAGCCAGGACTTCCGTATCGTGAGGATTGAACTTAAGGAGCCGCTCAACTTCCCGCAGCTCCTTGGATATTTCTCGCGATGTCCTATTGACATCCTTCAGCGCCGCATCAAGCCCCGTGGTATCTGCGCCTATCTGGACTGTGATCCCCTTGATCTTAGCCACACTCTCACCTACCTTTATTGGGAAAGGCAGTCACACAGAGGGCACTTAACCTCTTTCACACGTTACGCACCCCTCCCCTTACATCAAAAGCTTGTCAATGTCTTCTTGGGCGGCCTCACGAGCCTGTTCACCCTGTTTTTGTAACTCACCGAAATAAATGTCCGTGAACTCCAAGAAATCTCGAACACGAAATAAGGCCAACTCGTCAAACGAGAGACCCATCTTTTTCGCGTTCGCCAGGATTAGCAGATCCATTCTGCCCTCAAATGGTTTATTTGCTTTTTTGGGTTTTTGGTGGAGCAGATTTTCCGGAATGAAAGAAACCATCCGTGGCTTCTTCTACCACATCAATTATCCACTGCGGGTTATCAAACCCGATGGTTTCAAATTGCGCCAACCACTCTTCGAACGTCGGAAATACATCAGCAGGTTTAGCCGCCTTATTCATCGCATAAGCTATTTGGAACAAGCTGACCATATCTAAAGACGAAAAATCTCCGTCTTGCAGTGATTGTAAGGATTGTAGTTTGAGAAGGTCCGCAATCAGATCACTGTCAAACGCCTGTTTGTAGAACAAGAGGGCCAACGGATTGGCCCTCAACTGAATCTTTTTACCTCCGATAATCGTCGTTCGCACTCTTTACCCCTCCTGTCCGGGGAGCTTCACTTCGTTGAACCAGCCATCAAAGATAGCCGCGTTGGTGGTCTCATCGCGCTCAATGACGCTCTTGACGATCTTCTTACCGTTGTGGTCAATCGGCAGGATCGTGATATTCAGCGTCTCGGTGGTCGGAGTAGCCGTATCGGTGGTCGTAGCCGCGTTATCGGCAGGCCGGCTAGCGATGCAGTTGTAATACACAAATCTGCGGTTACGCTCGTCGCCGAGCACCTGGCCAAGCAGCGCGAACTCCTTCGGCTGCCCATCGGCAACCTCGACCAGCATACCCTTGTCATCAACTTCCCAGCCGAGCATCTCCGCCAGGATATCTTGCGGCACCAGCGCCATCTCAAGCGTGCCGCTGTACCCATTGTTGGTGTACCTGCTGTAGTATTTGCGATTGTCGGCATAAAATGGCGCCTCGCCACCTTCCGGATTCATGGTCAGGTTGACTGCTCCCGGAATCGCCTGAGGGGTTTTATACCCGTCGGCACCCTTGAACGCGATGTGGACCTGCTCAAGACCAAATTTCACTTTGTTCGCCATCTCATTAACCTCCTATCAATTGAATATCGTACGCAGTAAGGAACATATTCTCAGAATCAATAAAACCCGGCGAGGACTTCCTATAGGGAATCCGCTGGGCTTTGAACCAATTCTCGACTTTTCTCTCAGTAGTCGGGTCTTTCCGCGCGGTATAGAGCTCCAATCTGTAGCTGCCTACGTCGAAGTAGTTGTGGTTATCCGCCATTAAATCATCGTTTTCCGTATGTGTAATCAGCGTGTACGGCAGGGCCGGCGCTCGAGACCACTTGTGATAGCTGCAGGGCAGCCCTATACTTTCCATACCTGCGATGATATCCAAGTAGGTCACGGCTAACCACCCCTCTCAAGAATCTGCACGATTTTCCTCTCCAGCTGCGGGACGTGACGTTCTTCAGCGGGTTTGATATGGGGCCTACCTTCCACCCTCCCACCTCCGCGTTTGGCATGGCCGTGTTACAAGAGGTGGGTGAGCTGATACTTTTTCTTGTTGTAAACTACATATCTCCCGGGACCCTCTTTCCTAGCTGTCCAGCCTTTAGCGTACTTGCCGGTATCTTTGGGCGATGTTTCGCGGAGGTCAGCGGCCAGAGCCTGTGCGGTCTCCTTCACCGCTTCTTCGATAGCTGCCCCTACCTCTTCCGTATATATCCTCACAGCAAGGACTATTTCGCCGGCCAAGTCATCTACTTTGATCACATCAGCCATGCGGTTTACTCTCCTCACAGGTCAGCTTCACCCACGCCTCGCCCGGTAGCTGGTCAACGCGCAGAATGGT
>JAKOVF010000160.1 GCA_029782225.1 Chloroflexota bacterium
CCGGGCATTGATGGGTTCGGCCTGGTGGAGGAACTCAAGCTCGACCCGCGCACGAAGCATATCCCTGTGGTAGTTGTCAGCGCCAAGGACATCACAACAGAAGAACGAAAACGATTGAATGGGCATATTCAGGCTGTATATCAGAAAGGCTCATTGCCCACACGGAAATTTGTCGATCAGGTCATCAATGTGATCGAGGAATCCAACGAAGCACAGGGGCAAAAAGATAAGCCATGAGACCCACTATTTTGTGTATCGAAGATCACCCCGATAATATGACGCTGATCAGGCGAATCTTTCGATCGGATAGCTATAATCTGCTGGAGGCCGGCACAGGCCTTCAGGGGCTGTCCATTGCAGAAACCCAGGAACCAGACCTGGTTTTGTTGGATATCAACCTGCCAGATATTGACGGTTATGAAGTCGCCCGCCGCATACGAGCTAGCGCAAGGAATACATTAGTCCATATTCCGATCATCGCAGTCACGGCCAACGCGCTCAGGGGGGACGCGAAAAAGGCCTATGATGCAGGCTGTGATGTTTATATGTCCAAGCCCATTAATATCATTGAGCTTTTGGATACAGTGGATGCCTGGCTGTGTAAGGAAAAACGAGGAAGTATACAATGACCTACAACATCTTATACGTCGAAGACAATCCGGATAATATGACGCTGGTCCAGCGTGCACTCGAGGCACGGGGCTATCGTCTCCTGAAAGCCATCAATGGCATGGATGGTGTCTCCACCGCCGAAAACCAGCAGGTGGATCTCATTCTGTTGGATATCAACCTGCCGGATATTGATGGCTATGAGGTTGCCCGCCGCATACGAGCCAGCGGGAAGAGCAAACTGGCGCACATTCCGATGATTGCGGTTACAGCCAACGCTCTCAAGGGTGACGCCGAGAAGGCGCTGGATGCCGGCTGTGACGTCTATATGTCCAAGCCCATCAATATCCGTGAACTATGGGCGCGTGTCGAAGCATTCCTCCCAACTCCATAGCTGTGCATGATAAACTAAACAATCGACGCCACGAGAAACTCGTTCCACCCGTGCTGTCATTGGCCACTCAGATGATATCCTCTTACATTTCGCACTTGCAGTGTTCAGGCTGTGGCAGGGAATATTCCTACCGTGAAGTCCACACTTTTTGCGCAGATTGTCAATCTCCACTCTTAACAACCTATAACCTGGAGGGCGTTCGCCAGCACGTGGATCGGGATGAAATTTCCCGGCGCGGAGGCGGGATGTGGCGCTGGCATGAACTGCTTCCGGTTGTTGATCCAGATAACATCGTTTACCTTGGAGAGGGTGATACTGCTCTGCTGAGGATTCCCAACGTGGGGAAGGAACTTGGACTTTCCAACCTTTTTGTGAAAGATGAAAGCTCGAACCCCACGGGTTCCTTCAAAGCCAGAGGGCTCGCAGCCGCGGTGTCCAAGGCAAAGGAACTTGGGATCAAAAAAGTGATCATCCCTACTGCGGGGAATGCGGGGGGTGCGATGGCAGCTTATGCCGCCCGCGCAAATATCCGCGCCATGATCTATATGCCAAAAGACACGCCGCGCGCAAATATCCAGGAAAGCCGCATGGCCGGCGCGGAAGTTGTGCTTGTGGATGGGCTGATCAGCGACGCGGCCGGAATGGCCGGAGAAACGGCGCGGGCTGAAGGCTGGTTCGATTTATCCACATTCAAGGAGCCCTACCGAACAGAGGGCAAGAAGATAATGGGATATGAACTTGCCGAGGCATTCGGCTGGACGCTGCCTGACGTGATTATTTATCCGACCGGTGGCGGTACAGGCCTGGTAGGGATGTGGAAAGCATTTGCTGAACTCGAAGAGTTGGGCTGGCTGAAAAATACGAAACGGCCGCGCATGGTCTCTGTGCAGGCAGATGGCTGTGCACCGGTGATCAAGGCTTTTGAAACCGGGGCACTTTTTTGCGATTTTTGGACCAATGCGCATACCCTTGCCTCTGGATTACGTGTGCCGAAAAGCTTTGCCGATGCTCTTATTTTGAGGGATTTACGTGACAGCCACGGGACAGCTGTTGCTGTCAGTGATCAATCGATTCTGGAAGCACAAAGTCAGATAGGGAGGCATGAAGGGATTTTTACAGCGCCGGAAGGTGCTGCTACTCTCGCGGCCTTACAGGTACTTCTTCAGCGAAACTGGATTTCTCCGGATGAGCGCGTCGTTCTGTTCAATACCGGCTCCGGGTTGAAATATCTGGAATAGGCAAGCTTATATTCAATCCCCGCTCGATCCCCATGCCGCTCCTCGAAACAAGGAGCGGCATTTCATTCTAACAATCTGTAGATTCAGCATCTTGTGCGATTCCCCAATCGATGTATCCATCTGCATAAGTTACCATGTCAGCCTGGGCCGGCTCTGTACTTATTGATAGATGGAGAGATGATGTCCCATTCTGCGGACCGACCCCTTCCCTCGGTAGCCTGTCTCTCAAAGTGATGGGATCCGCTATCTGGACCCTAGAGGATCAATTAGCTGCGGGCTCACCTATCTTTAAACCATCCTTATAGATGGGAATGGTCAGGACAATTTGTGTGCCTGCTCCGTTCTCCGATTTGATATCCAGCTGGCCGCCAAAAAGGCTGAGCCGATGGCGAATGGTAGGCAGGCCAAAGCTGGTGCGCAGCACTTCATTCTCGCCTGGTTTCTGCGCCATCGACTTTTCAGGCTCATTGACCGGGAAACCCCTGCCGTCATCGCTCACCTCGATTCGCAGACCGCTCTTTGTCCATTGCAGTGCAACCCTTGCCTCTTTAGCCCCGGCGTGTTTGACAATATTGAAAAGCAGTTCACGGACGAAGCTGAAGAGAAGAACCTGTAATTCTTCATCAGGGATGGCAAATGGTCCGTCGGCCTGAACCTTGATGGACAGTCCATACTGTTCCCGCATCTGGGATGCCAGCCAGCCTACGGCGTGGGCCAAACCCTCGTCCCGCAGGATCGGTGGACTGAGATCAATGCTGAGGTGCCGAGTCACTTCCAGGATCTCATCCAACTGCTCTTTGATGTCAGCGATTTCCTTCCGCGCGGCATCATTCTCCATCTGAAGCCCGTCATACAAAAGTGTCAACTGCATTTGGATGGCATAAACACGCTGCTGCAAATCATCGTGCAAGATGTGGGAGATGCGATGCCGCTCGCGCTGTTCTGCTTTCGTCAGGTCTGAAGCAAGCTTGCGCACCTCGGCAGTCCGTTCCTTCACTTTTTGCTCCAGAGTTTCATTGAGCAAGCGCATCTGTTTCTCATGCTCACGCAAGGCCTCTTCTGCTTTTTTGCGATCAGTAATGTCAAACGCTGTCCCACCGATCATTGCAGTGTGACCATCTGGTCCCGGGATGGGAAATTTATTGACCAGTGAGTAGTGGAGGACTCCATCTTCCTGCTCCAGGGTCTCGACAACCTGAACACCTTTTTCCTCAATGAGTGCCCGCTCATCATTTTTCCTGAACTGGGCAGCCACCTCCGGAGGAAAGATCTCCTGGTCCGTTTTTCCATAGAGTCTGTCGCGCGGCATATTGAACGCCTTCTCAGCGGCAGCGTTGGCATACACGTAATGCCCCTTCACGTCTTTAATCCAGGCAAGAGCAGGGAGGTACTGCATGAACCGCACAAAACGTTCCTCGCTTTGCCGCAACGCATTTTCCACCTGCTTCCGCTCAGTAATATCCAGAGTCAAAATGATGGCCTGATCAACAGGCTCCCCGATGGGTGCCTGCTGGGTCCAATAGAAGCGCCCTTCGTGTTCGGTCTCGTAGCTGATTGTTTCTCCGGCAAAATTCCGCGTCAGGCGCTCGATCATCCTGGCTCTTTGTGCATCGTGGAATACTTCTGATACCGTGTGGCCTTCCAGAATCTCACGTGATAAGCCGAATGCCTCTGTCACCTGCCCTTCGGCGACCAGATAGCGCATATCCTTATCAACGACGTAAACGCCGCCGCCCGGAATGCTGCGCGCAATTGTTCGATAAAGTGTTTCACTGGCCTGTAATTCTTCAGTGATGCGTAATTTCTCAACGGCGATCCAGGTCCTTTCAGCAATGGTCTCCAGCAGAGAGACATCCTCCTGACTCCACTGTCGCGGCCTATCGTCGCTGAGCCACAGGGATGCGACCCAGCGGTTTTCGCGCATCAAAGGAACGGCTACGTAGGCTCGTTCACCATTTTCCACATAGGATCTCTCGTAATCCGGCGCCGTCCGTGGGTCTGTTTTTGAATCGTGGTTGACCACTGTCTTGCCGGCTGTCATCTCTGCGGTCGTCACGCTGCTGTAATCAGTGATCCTGTGGACGCCGGCCACCGATCCCACATCGCGGCAATAGTCACGGTGAACGATCTCAATATCATTTTCAAGATCGATCTCATTGAACAAGCAGCGCCGGGCTTGAAGATGGTCGCCCACCGCTTTGGAGACCGCGAACATTAATTCGTTCGGGTCTTCAAAGGTTCGCACCAGTTCACTGATTTCTGCCAGCAATGCCAGGCGATGTTCGGTTTCGATCCGCTCATGGATGTCCGTTGTGACTCCATACCAGGCTGTTACTTTCCCGGATGCATTGCGAGCCGGCACTGCACGTGTCTGGAACCAGCGGTACTCACCATCATACCGGCGGTTGCGGACTTCGATCAGATATTCATCTGGCACATTCTGCCGGGCGTGGGTCCATGCATCCACACAGCGCTCATAATCATCAGGATGCAGCACCAGTTCGGGCCACTGAGTCTCATTTTCTTCTGGCCTGATGCCCACATAGCGCCACCACTGATCGTTGGCGTACGTGATCGTTCCATCCGGCGCGGCAGTCCACACAATGGACGGCATGGCATTTGCCAGGGTACGGAAACGCTCGTCTGATTCCCGTAAGGCCTCCTCAGTCCGTTTGCGTTCTGTAATATCCACGATCGTGCCGATCAGACGAACCGGCAGCGAACCATCCTCATAAATGGCCTCGCCGTGAACTTCCACCCAGCACAGCGAACCATCCGGGCGGATGATACGATGCTCCAGGTTGAGCTGCTTCAGAGCGCCCAGGTCGCGAAATGCCGTGACCATTCCTTCGACCAGTGCGCGATCATCGGGGTGAGTTAGCGCAAGCTGTCGTTCAAAGTCCAGGTATTCATCAGGCCCGAGACCATAGATGGCCTTGCCCTCTTTTGACCATGTACGTTCGCGCCGGACCAGGTCAATATCCCAGATGCCGATATTACCGGCTGCAACGGCCAGCCTCAGGCGGTCCTCGCTGATGCGCAGACTCTCCTCGGCGCGCCGGCGCTGTGTGATATCGCGGTACACAGACACATACCCGGAGATTTGCCCATGCGCATCGAAAATGGCGCGAGCAGAGTATTCCACCCACAGGGATGCGCCGTCCTTGCACAAGGCGTTATATTCGCCCTGGATCGTTTCACCCCCCTTCAGCCGGGCATTGCCTGCAGTCACCAGCTCGTGTGCCTCAGAAGTTGGTACCGGCCAGAACAGCTCTGTAGGCAATTGACCGATGGCTTCCTGTGCGGTCCAGCCGTAGAGTTGTTCGGCAGCCGGGTTCCAGAAGGTGATTCTGCTTTGGGAGTCAAAGGCAACGATTGCGTCAAATGCAATCATGAGGAAATTATCAAGGTAGGCAGGTTTTTTGGGCCCCCTCGTACGGCCGGCCGATGATGGCTTGCTTTTATCGCTTGACTTCATCTTCATACCTTTAAAATTTGGCACTTTTGACGTGTAAACCAATAAATAAAACGAACTGTTACAACGATTATTATACTATCGAGTATTTCTCCTACTTTTGGGTGGGTGAGAGGTGGTAGGAAAGGCAACGGCCAAATCGGCAGTTCAGGCCGTCTGTTTTGATGGGGTAAAATTCTCCCAATTCGAAGAAATCTGGAAGGAACCGAAGATGTCTGCAGTTGACATGTTCAGCCAGGAAACCAGCAAGTTCGCTTCTCTCGAGGCACTGATCAACGCATTGAAACAGATGAAGGATGATCCGCTTGCAAACGCGGGGACCAATGTTGTTATCAGCCGCGGGAATCCGGAGGCGAAATTGCTTTTGATTGGAGAGGCGCCCGGGCCGGAGGAGAACGTCCGCGGGAAGCCGTTTGTGGGCCGTGCCGGTCAACTACTGGATAAGATCCTTCAGGCTGCAAATTTCGACCCGGAAAAAGATGTATACATCACGAATTCAGTCTTCCGAATGCCGCCGGGCGAGGAGGGCAAGGCGTTTCGGAAACCGACGGATCAGGAAATCGAATACTACCGTCCGTATGTTTTTGAGATGATTCGGTTGATCGATCCACGGGTCATTTTGCTGACCGGCAATGTGGCGTGCCAATCGGTGCTGAGGAAGACGGGCATCACCAGCCTGCGTGGTAAGTGGAGTCAGCTTGGGGGTCGCTGGGTGATGCCGATCTATCATCCCTCATATTTGCTGCGGAATCCCGCCAGAGACCCCGGCTCTCCCAAGGCGCAGATGTGGGATGATATTCGCGAGGTCCGCAAAAAATACGATGAGCTGACTGCTCAGAACTAGTTGAAAGATTGCTTCGGGGGATTCAGATTATTTATTCAACCTTTTTTGTCATCATAACCCGATGTATGCTCCTCCGTTAAGCAGGGTAGATATATTTTCAGCGGCAAACTCCTAAAGGTTGATTCAAAAATGGCAACTGTAAAAACAAAACTTAACATTGACAAAGAGGCGTTGAAGGAAATCAAGCTGGCTGCAGTGGCTTATTCGTTTGTGAACAAGGAACACTTTCCTACAGAAGAGGCTTATATGGCCGAGAAGGAAGTGGAGGATCGGGCCCAGGAGGTGTTGGAGGAGATCAAAAAGCTTGGCATGGAAGCCAAATCCTATCCAGCAGATCAGTATTTCCTGACCAACATTCTGGTGGATAAACCGGATGTGGTTGTGAACCTGGTGGATACCATCAGAGGCAAGGACAAGCTGGCGAGCGCTGTTCCGGCATTTCTGGAATATGCCAACATACCCTACACCGGATGCGGCACTACAGGGATGGTCATTGGAAGCAATCGACATCTGTTCAAGGAACTGCTGGACTACAACAAGATTCCAACTCCTGAGTACAAATTCATCAAGGACTTAAGATCAAACACAGCTCCGAGTTTTGAGCCGCCCTACATCGTCAAGCTGAATGAGAGCGGCGGGAGCATGGGGATCGATAATCACGCTGTTAAGGAAACGGCCGCACAGGTAATGAAGAGGGTTGAGGAGCTTCAAGGTGACTATAAAATACCGGTGCTTGTGGAGAGATTCATCGATGGACCGGAGATCACAGGTATCGTATTCGATGATGGGAAGACCCGTCATGTATTTTTGGCTGAGAAAAAATACCGCATCAAGCCGGACGGCAAACACGAATACACCAGTATTGAAAGCTACGACATTCCCAACGCAGCGAAGTTCAAATTTGTGGAGGAAGAGCAGGAGAAGAAAGTGGCAGAGCTATGCCTGAAGGCGTTTGAGATCCTGAGATTCAGCGATTACGCCAAGTTCGATATCCGTGTGGATCAGAAGGATATGACGCCTTATTTTCTGGATTGCAATCCGAATACCGCGCTGGGACCCGGAGATCAGCCCATGACACAGGTCATGCACCTGCATGGGGTTGAGTTTGAAGATATTATTGCCAGCCTGTTGGGCAAACATGTCAAATCTCCCGCAAGACCCAAAGAGATCTAGCCGTTTAAGATGGATCGAGCAGATCACGGAGAATCACTGCGGTCCGGCCGTCATTCAAATGCTGCTCGAGAACCTCGGTGTCAATGTCAGTCAGGAAGCGATCACGGAAGCCGCTGGCGCCACAGGGACGATTGCCACGTACGGCACGCGCGTGGATCAGCTCGCAAAGGCCGTGCATCTGCTCGCTCCAGGTGCCAGGCTCTGGTACAGGGAAAAGTCCAGTGTGGATGATCTGGAATACGTCCTGAATGAAAGGAAATTCCCTCTTGGTGTGGAATGGCAGGGATTGTTCGACGAGGTGGATGACGAAGAGGAGGATTACGGACATTACAGCATCATCGCCCACATCGACAAAGCAAAGGATGAGCTGATCATCCTTGATCCCTACAAGGACTTTGTAGATCAAAACCGCATTATCCGCATGAGCGTATTCCTGAACCGCTGGTGGGATTTCAATGAAGTAAAGGACCTGGAAACGGGGGAAAAGGTCCTCAAGAAGGATGAACAGCTATTCTTTGTGGTCGTGCCGGTCAGTATCCTTTTCCCGGTTGAGCTGGGGATGCAATCGTACTATTGATAAGGTGACAGTCACTCTGCAAATGACTGTCACCTTATAATATCCGCATGTCCAAACCCTATGCATCGCTGAAATCGATCCTGGCTGAGTTCCTGGACTTGAACCGCACGCTGGTTTCGGACGACATGGATAAAACACTTTCGATCATCGGCTCGTATATGCCAGATGCTGCGAATTACACGGTTGAGAATTACGCGCCGCTCACCGACGTCTGGACCTGGAAAGTCCCCGAGCGCTACGTGGTGCATGAAGCCTATCTTGAAGCCGAGGATGGCGCGCGCATCGTTGATTTCAAAGACAATCCGCTGCATATCATTTCGTATTCACTTCCCATAGATCAAGTGTTGACCTGGGAAGAGCTTGAGCCGCATTTGCGATACAGTGTGAAGCGGTTGGATGCCATTCCGTGGGAGTTCAAATATTACGACCGTAGCTGGGGATTTTGCCTGCCGAAGAATCTGTTTGATCAGTTGCCGCGCGATAAGAAGTACCATGCGGTCATCCGCTCTGAGTTTCTGGCCGATCCCGAAAGTGGTTTGCGCGTTGGAGTGGGCCTGATCCATCCTGAGGGCGGGCCCAATCCCGAGGCTGGCGAGATGATCATTCAGGCGCATGCCTGCCATCCGGCACAGGCCAATGATGATGGCTCGGGAGTGGTCAGCGCCATTGACCTGGCGCGGCGGCTGGTGGAGAAACCTTTGCCTGCCGGTTCGATGAGCATCCGCTTCTGGTTCGGACCTGAGACGATTGGTACGATTGCTTGGCTGGCTCACCACGAAGACATAATTCCCCATCTGCGCGGCGGCATCTTTCTTGATTCAACGGGCAACCGCAACTCCCTGGCTTTGCAGCGGTCACGTCAGGATAATCATTTGCTGGATCGTATTGCACGATATGTTTTGGCGAAGCACGGCAAGGAATTTCGGGAGGGCGAGTTTGCGCAGGTTGCTGCAAACGACGAGCGCGTCATCAACGGGCCAGGAGTCAATGTGCCGGCAATCGCGATCACGCGCTTCTCGTATGACGAATACCACACCAGCGATGACAATCTCGACGTAGTCCACGATGACCTGATGACCGAAGCCGCCGAAGTGGCGGAAGAAACTGTCCGCACCTATGCCAGCAATTACATCCCCAGGCGCACATTCCGCGGCCCGCTCTTCCTCAGCGGCAACGGTCTCTGGGTGGACTGGCGCGAGAATTGGGATCTCAACCGCGCCATTGAAAAGATCATGATGCGATTCGAAGGGATGCACTCGATCTTCGACATCGCCGATGAAGTTGGGCTGGATTATTGGACGGTACGGGGATACGTAGAGAGATTCCGCGCCAGGGGATTTGTGCTTCCACTCCCTATTCTTTCCGAAGCAGGCAATTCTTAGGGATTACCAGAGTGCTTCTGGGGGATATACTGCATAGACAAGGAGCTCCATTTAATGTTACGGTGCCATGCAGGAAGCAAGTGCAAATCTGAGAGACACACTGTATGACTACATCCTCTGAAAAAAAGAAGAAAAAGAAATCCAACAGCCTTCCCAAGCAGCAGTTAGGTGACACACCTGTCCCTCCCTGGGAAATGCCTACACCTGAAGAGAAAAAGCAGGCCGAGCCTGTCCGCAAAGCGTTGAAAGAGGCGCTGACCAGGGTTGATTCTCAGGAAAAAGCCGATCAGGTTATCGAGCATCTCGAGGGGAAGGAGAGCGGCGAGACACCGGCAGATGTCGAGCAGGCGCAGGCTGGAACTGAAACGGCAGGCGAAGCGGCGCGAAAAGTAGAAAAGAAAGCACAGGTTGCGCCTGAGAGTAAAAAGACTGAAAAGGTGCTCGATGAAACCGCGCGGGCTGCCTCTGGCGGAGAAAAGCGAAAGCGCGAGGCTGTCTCGCAAGCCGTCCAGGAAGTCTTGAATCCTGAACAACAGGGTGCAGCTCCGACAGCGGCGAATGAGCGTCAGCGTGAGTATTTGCGAAAAGCAGTGCTCAAGAGATTAAGCCCTCTGGATGCAATCGATGCGAATTTGTTTTTGCAGGTCAATCACCTGCCGCATACACGCCTGCTGAATGTAATGTTCTATTGGCTCACGCTCGTGTTTACCGGCGGTGCCACGTGGTATCTCTGCCTCGGATATTCCTTCCTGCGAAAGCGTCACTCATTTGGCAGTCTCGTGCGCGAGGCGGCTCTGCCGCTGTTGATCACGACGACCCTGGTTGAACATCCAGTCAAGGCTTATTTCAAGCGGCGCCGTCCATTTATTACGATGATTCAGGCAATTGTCATCGGGAAGAAACCCGGTTCATGGTCGTTTCCATCCGGGCATTCCGCCTCAGCCTTCGGCGGGGCCTGGCTGCTCAACCAGAAATTTCCGGGCTGGAAAGGGCTGACCTACACTCTTGCGAGCCTCGTGGCGTTTTCCCGCATTTACCTTGGGGATCACTATCCGGGGGATGTGCTTTCAGGTTCTGTGCTCGGTTTCCTGTTTGCCCGGATCTTCCGCTGGCTGGGGAAGTCCAGGCACTAAAGTTTTATGTATCCCTGCTTGATCGCAAAGAGCACTGCCTGAGAACGGTTCGGCTGTCCCAACTTCTCCAGAATATTCTTAGCATGGCTGCGGACCGTTTCTTCGCTCACGCTCAATTGTTTTGCGATCTGCCGATACGTATTCGGCGATGCCATCCATTCCAAAACTTCGAGCTCGCGGGGTGTAAGCGAAACAGGGGGCGCCTGTTGGAGTTGCCCGTGCATGCGGCCGACAACTTTCTTCATTACATCCGGATGCAGATAAGCTTCGCCGTTCACCACGGCATGGATGGCGCGCACCAGTTCCCCTGGCTCGATCTGCTTCAGCACATAGCCTTCGATGCCTGCCGCGACGAGGTCAAAGACACGGTCATCCACCTCAGTACCAGTCAGCATCATCACCTTGATCCCTGGATTTGACTTGCGTAAAGCCAGCGCCATTTCCTGGCCGTCCATTTCTGGCATGACAAGGTCAACCAGGACGATATCAGGGCAGAGACGCTTCGCCATTTCCAGGCCGACCCGTCCATTCTCCGCTTCGCCTATGACCTCGAGGTCTGGCTCCAGACGAAGGACCATCGCCAGCCCCTTGCGGACTACGGCGTGATCGTCAACGATAAGGATGCGGATGGACTCAGGCACGCTGTTGATGACCGTGGATGGGAATGTTGATCGAGATGCGCGCGCCTGCGCCCGGCTGGCTGACAATCTCACAGTCGCCGCCAAGGGCGCGGGCACGCTCCTGCATCCCTTGCAGGCCGAAATGCTCACGATTGAGACTGCGCGAGAGTGCAACGGACGGATCAAACCCGCGGCCTTCATCACTGACCACCAGATAGACTTCGTTATCTGCTACTGCCAGGCACAAACGCGCACAGTCCGCGCCTGAATGGCGGGCGGAATTTGCCAAAGCTTCCTGCGCCATGCGATAAACGGTGCGCCGCATCCCGGCGGACAAGGAATCAAAGTCGCCGTTGTTGTTGAAGATAATGCTGAACGACCGCGGACGACAGCAACTGCTCACATAACTCCTGAGATCAGCGATAAAGGTTTCGATTGTCAGCGCGCTGGGCCACAGATCGAAGATCGAGCGGCGGACTTCATCATGTGCCCCGCTGGCAAGGGAGCGCAGTTCGATCAATTCCTTTTTTACTTCATCGGCCTGTGACGGGAGCATGCTGATGCAGGCATCGAGGCTGTAGACAATTCCAAACAGCGACTGCGCAACCGTATCGTGAATGTCACGCGCGATGCGGTTGCGCTCGGTCTCGACGGCGAGTCTGCGGGCGCGGTCAATGCACAGGATGGTGGTTCCCAGCGCGAGGGCGGCCTGATTCGCCACAGTCAACAGCGTGGATTCGCGCTCCCTGGTGAGTCCCGATTCATCGACGAGCAAAATCCCAACGGGGTGTTCCCGCAAATAAAGCGGAATTCCAAGCCAGCAGGTCCGGTTGAGCCAATGGTTGAGATCCGGGTTTTGGATCAGGTTTTCGTGGTCTGTCCGAAAAACATTGCGATCCGTGAGCGACTTGGTGATTACCCCATCTCCGGATTTGATGGACAGCGGCGGCACAGACGGGAAAGACGCGTCGGCGGGATAAACGAGCCAACCGCCAAGCTCCTGAAGGGCAGGATCCACCAGGGCAACGACGGCTCTGGAAAAACCGAGGTCGGTGGTTACCGCGCCCAGGACCCGCTCCTGGACTGAGATCAGATCGGGCGCGGCCTGCAGCAGCACCGTCAGGTCATGAATGATCTCAAGCTGACGATGCGCGGTGGTGAGGTTCTCATGCTTTTGCGCAATCTCATCTCTTGCATTCGATAATTCTTCGCGTGCCCGGTTGATATCGCGCAGCAAAGTGGACGGGTAGGCAAACAGAACGGGGATCAGCCAGATGCCGGCCAGTTGTGTCATCAGGGTGATGAGGTCGCCTGTGGATGGAACATTGCGTGTAACAGACGGGGTGGCGAGTAAGTAAAGCGGCGTGAATAGGATGGAGGCGAGGAGCGCGCCGCGTAATTGAAAGAAAAATGCTCCAGCCAGTAATGGACTGAGAGCATAGAGGAAGTAGGCACTATGAAAACCGCCGCTGACCGAGAGAATGAAGGCCGAGAATAACAGGTCCAGGCCAAGAAGGATTGGATGGCTGGTAACGAGGCGGTTGAGTGGACGATGGAAGGCCGATATGACGGTGTTCGCGAACACAGCGATGGCAAACGTCCAGGCCGCCGAGAGAAGCGTCGCGGGCGAAACCGGAAGTCTCAGCGCAAGAAAGGCAGGAAGCAGCGATGCCCAGCGGTAAAGGACCAGGAACAGGAAAATTCGATTCGACCGAAAAAACGATTCAATGCTTCTTAGCATGAGCTCCAGCCTGTTCGTGAGAAAAATACGTGCAAGCTCAAAATGATTATATCCGAAATTAAAAAGCCGTTCCTTGGGGCACGTTGACCGCGCTTGTCCGATGCAGGCTCGTGCCATGGATGCATTCCGGCAGTTGGCTCGTAGTTTCCACGAAAAGCGATTGAGAAATTTGTGGGAATATACAGATTACAGGGATTCCAATTCCCTGTACATTGAAACTGGTTGTCCTCTGCCAACCGCGTGAAGTATGTGCTGCAAAACTCATTCAGAGCCAAATGGCTATCACGTGTTAATCCCCCGCGCGGGGGAGAACAATTCCCGTGTGCGGGGGATAGTGCCTCCAGGGTTATCCGATTATTATGAGCATGAAAATATGACTATTGTCACCGAAGCGTGTGAATGTGTTTGTTCAGCCGTTTTTGCCGTAGGAGGTCTGGATGGATGTAATTAAGGAAGATCAGGTTCTCGATTGTTCCGGGATGCTGTGTCCGATGCCGGTCGTCAAGACATCGAAGGCGATAAAGACCATGGAGATCGGTCAGATTCTGAAAATGGTCGCCACGGACCCCGGCGCTCCGCCGGACATGGAGGCCTGGAGCCGTCAAACAGGGAATGAACTGCTCCGCTCCATGCAGGAGGATGGCAAGTTCGTGTTTTATATCCGCCGAATGAAATAATTGGCTAACTCGACAACTGATTATTGGAGGAAATATGTCGAAGTCCGATCCGAATGCTCCGAAGCGACTTGCATTGATCGCAAGCAAGGGAACCCTTGATTGGGCCTATCCCCCGTTCATCCTCGCCAGCGCGGCTGGCGCGATGGGCTGGGAGGTAGGCATTTTCTTTACCTTCTATGGATTGACGCTTCTCAAGCCGAAACTGACGGCGGCGGTCACGCCGGTAGGCAACCCTGCCATGCCGATGAAGATGCCCTTTGGCCCTGAGGGATTCCAGAATATCAATTGGCCCATTCCACAGCTCATTATGGCAAATGTCCCTGGTTTTAATGCGCTGGCTACAACGCTCATGAAACAGACCTTTGAGCATAAGGGCGTTGCCACGATCGAGGAACTGCGTGATATGTGTGTGGAAATGGATGTGCGACTGATCGGCTGCCAGATGACGATGGATGTCTTCGGCTTCAAGCGCGAGGATTTCATCAAGGAATGTGAGATCGGCGGCGCGGCAACTTTCCTTGAATATGCGTCTGAAGCGGAAGTGCAGCTCTTTATCTGAGTGAACGCCGTCGCTTATTTATCGTGCAGAGGTGCAAATGTCAGTGCTTTTTATTGAAACCGATCATATCGATGATTTGCCAATCGTAACGGTTAAAGGTCGCGTCGATTCAGAAACCGCTCCGGAGTTGGATAATACGCTTGCGGCGCTGCTGAATGACAAAAAGGACAAGATCATCCTGAACCTTCAAAATGTAGAATACATGTCTTCGGCCGGACTGCGTGCCATGGTCAAGGCATATCAAGCCGCGCAGAAAACCGGCGGGGATGTCCGCCTTGCAGCAGTATCAGAACCAATCGAGGTCATCCTGCGCACGGTCGGCATGATGCAAATGTTGAAAATGTATCCGACCAATGAAGTGGCAGCTGCAAGTTTCCGGCAGTAGAAAGTAATTCTCGGAGGGCACTTATGTGGAAGACCAACGATGCTGACGTAAAAAAGATCCTGTACGTTCAAACGCATGGTGAAAAGGACCCGGAACGCACGGCTACGCCGTTCTTTCTTGCGACAGCGGGAGCGGCTATGGACAATGAAGTCTGTATCTATTTCACCATGAACGGACCGCAGTGTCTGGCAAAGGGCAATGGCGAGAAGATCGTCATTCCGCGCAAGGGCGGTAACGGAAAAGAACTGAAGTATTTTATTGATCAGGCGCTGGAGATGGGTGTACGTCTGTTTGTGTGCCAGCCATCCCTGGATCTGCATGGCTACACCATGGACGACATGATCGAAGGCGTCGAAATGATCGGCGGTGCGGCATTCAATGATATGGCGGTCCGCGCCGATGCGGTAATAGCCTTTTAACACAAAGGATATGAAGCGCCCAAAGGTCTAACGGCTCTTCCTTTGTGTTCTTTTGTGACCTTCGTGTTTAACTGTTTTAGAGGAGGCCCTTGTGCCAACTACTCTTGAAAACTGGAATCCAGGCAAGGCCGAAAACCGTCATCCCGATGTGACTTACGAGGAAAAGGAACGCCTTTTCCAGGAAGTCAAAAATGACATCCGTTATGGCGATTTTCTCTACGGCTGTTACGAGTGCGGGATCTGTGTTTCGGCCTGTCCTTCGGCACGGTTTTATGATTTTAGTCCGCGCGTGATTGCGCAGGCCATTGCCCGTGAAGATGTAGAACGGATCTACGACATTATTACAGAAGATATCTGGAACTGTGCGCAATGCTTCTCGTGTGTACGCTGTCCGCGGCAGAATAACCCTGGGGGATTGGTCACGATTTTACGTGAAGTTTCGCTCAAGAATGGATTACAGGAATCAAAAGACGCGCTGCAGGGCTACAGTCGCGTGATCTACAAAGTCATGCTCAAGGGCAACCAGGTCTCGCCCGACATGCTTCAGCCCGACTTCTTCCCGGACTGGGGACCGTGGGTGGGTAATTTCAGTCAAAACATGCACGTCTGGCGCAAAGCCATTCCCATGGATTCGATCCGCGGCCTGACAGATGTCGCGTGGCGAATTGATCGCAAGACCCTGCTAGAGCTTTACACGATCTGGTTTGAGTCGGGCAACATGGACATTATCAAAGAACTGGACGAGGGGTTGTACGACCTCCTTGCAGACGTGATGCAGGAGGAACTGGAAGAAGGCTAATTTGCCCCGACCTGACAGGTTTCCGCAGGAAATTATTGGTAATTGTGACCCTGGCGGCGACCTTAGAAGTGATCATGTATAGCAAACCTGTCACCTAAATTTTGTGCAAAATAGGGGGCAGGTCATTGGTCAAAAATGGCAGTAGTTTCAAATCGAGTATAAGAAGTTTGCCAACAACACACTCGAAAAGGAGCTACTGCCATGGAACAGTATACAGGATTTTCAGCACATGCAAGCCTGGCTACGATTGGCCTGTGGATGAAGGAACGCAACATCTGGCAAAA
>JAKOVF010000161.1 GCA_029782225.1 Chloroflexota bacterium
CCGGGCATTGATGGGTTCGGCCTGGTGGAGGAACTCAAGCTCGACCCGCGCACGAAGCATATCCCTGTGGTAGTTGTCAGCGCCAAGGACATCACAACAGAAGAACGAAAACGATTGAATGGGCATATTCAGGCTGTATATCAGAAAGGCTCATTGCCCACACGGAAATTTGTCGATCAGGTCATCAATGTGATCGAGGAAGCGAATGAAGCGCAGGAACAGGAAAGCGAAAAATGAAACCCAATATATTATGTATCGAAGATCATCCCGATAACATGATGCTGATCCGCCGTCTCTTTCGTCCAGACGGCTATAACCTGATTGAAGCAAAAACAGGCCTTCAGGGACTTTCCATTGCGGAAAGTGAGGAACTAGACCTGGTTTTGCTGGATATCAACCTGCCCGACATTGACGGCTATGAAATTGCCCGCCGTATTCGATCCAGTTCAAGACTGGAGTTGACACAAATACCGATCATTGCCCTCACTGCCAACGCGATGAAAGGTGATGCCCAGAAGGCCATTAGTGCGGGTTGTACCAGGTATATGTCCAAGCCTATAAATATTGTTGAGCTTGTAGAAACAGTTGATGCTTTCGTACATGAGGAGACACAAAGAGGCTCCGCATGACACTCAATATCCTATATATTGAAGATAATGAAGATAACATGACGTTGGTCCAGCGTGCACTCGAGGCACGTGGCTACCGTCTCCTGAAAGCCATCAATGGTATGGATGGTGTCTCCACTGCCGAAAACCAGCAGGTGGATCTGATTCTGTTGGATATCAACCTGCCGGATATTGATGGCTATGAGGTTGCCCGGCGCATACGCGCCAGCGGGAAGAGCAAACTGGCCCACATTCCGATGATTGCGGTGACAGCCAACGCTCTCAAGGGTGACGCAGAAAAGGCGCTGGATGCCGGTTGTGACGTCTATATGTCCAAGCCCATCAATATCCGTGAACTATGGGCGCGTGTGGAAGCATTCCTCCCAACTCCGTAGCTGCTAGCTGTCACCAAAAAGTGGAGATTCAAAAAAAGTCGAAAACTGATGCTTTCATACGGAGCCTGGATTTTTGCAGGCTACGGCTATAGTACACTATCATGGTCTTCACTAAAAAGCGGCGTGAAACCACGCGTGTCAGCGATGTGGATGAGACGCTTTGCTTCGCACGCCGAACAAATGTGCTTAAATATTGTATAAAGCTGGCCGCCCTGGTGAAACTCCTGCATGCTGCCAGGCCGATTCTTGATGGAGGTATATAATGAGGAAGTGATTACAAAGCGCTTTTGGCAACGAATTTTTACTACCGCGGAATCGGACGACCTTGAAGATATTCGCCGCGGCGTCATTTCGTCGCTTCTTGCGTTGATGGTGTTTGTCGCCTGGCTAAACTTATGGGCAGCACTACATTATAGGCAACCGGGTTATTTCTGGGCAACAGTGCTCTTGATAACGGGCGTGTGGGGCAGTGTAAAGTTACGCTCCTCTCACTTGCACGGGGCGTTATATGTTATTGATGTTACATTAATTGGTACGATTGTTTGTCTCAAACTCTTTTTCCCCCATGGTCTGGCTCAGTTTTACTTTCCACTTGTGGTGATCGTTTCCGGCTTGTTCGAATCAAACATAAGCATCTTTATAGTTGCCACGCTTGTCAGCGTTCCTTGCATAGTTACGGCTCGGTTACTTGGTGCAAATTGGCTAGATGTTACAGAAATCATCACTCCAAACATCTTGATTTATTTGACTGCCTTTACAACCTGGCTGATTTCACGTCAGCTCGTGATTGTTTTGAATTGGATGCAGACATCTTACAAAGAGGCAAATTCGCTTCTGGAGCAACTTCGCAACGAACGCGCATCCATAGTGAGAACATTGAAACAATTGGAAGAAGCCTATGTTCGTATCGAAAAAATGAATTATGCTCTGATCGAGGCGCGCAGCGCAGCAGAGGCGGCGCGCCAATCGAAGATTGAGTTTGCTGCCAACATTAGCCACGAGTTGCGGACCCCATTAAACATTATTATCGGCTTTAGCGAAACGATGGCTAACGCGCCGGAGACATATCTGGGTGTTTCCTGGTCACCTACGTTGCGAGGAGATGTAGAACAGATTTACCGGAGCAGTCGCCATTTACTATCTTTAATCGATGATATCCTCGATCTGTCGGCATTGGATATGCACCGGCTCGGATTAACCTTCGAAGAGACTTCCATAGAAGCTGTGATAACGGACGCTGTAGCTGTTGTACAAGATCTTTTTCACGCTAAGAATCTTTATCTGAAGATAAACATTTCACCAGGTCTGCCGCCTTTACGCATAGATGCCACACGTATTCGTCAGGTATTAATCAACCTGCTGAACAATGCCAACCGGTTTACAATGACAGGAGGGGTTACGATCTCAGCTCAGATGTCCGGGTATGCTGTACAAGTAGCTGTAATAGATACTGGTGTTGGAATTGCCCCGCAGGATGTCCCGAAGGTTTTTGATGAATTTGGTCAGGTAGACAGTACCCTCCGCCGAGAGCATGATGGGTCCGGTCTGGGGGTGCCATTGAGCAAACTGCTCATTGAACTGCACAATGGAAGTATGTGGCTCGAGAGTGAACCTGGCAAAGGCTCTACTTTCTTTTTCACTTTACCAGTACAGAGTGGAATTTGGAAAGGTAGAGAGTTATCGAAAACGAATCGAAGCTTAACAGCTCCAATGGGCAGAAGATCGGTATTGATCGAAGAGCCGGATATTACTTTGCTGCATATGGTACGCCGTCATCTGAGTCATTGTGACGTGATTGAAATTGGAAACCGGGAGAATCTGCCAAGCCTGATCAACCAATATCGACCGGCGGCTTTGATCGTCGACTTGCAGGATGACGAAGAAGTATCTGGCTGGCCGTCGCTCCAAGAATTCCCTTCAGGACTCGATTTGCCAGTCATATTCGTCCGTCTTCAGGGGCAGCTTCGGAATGCCAGGGCACTGGGGGTGCGGAACTTTCTAATCAAACCGGTCATCCGCGAAAACTTATTCGCGGCCATAGATAATTTGGGGCAAGTTGTGCAAAATGTACTTGTTGTCGACGACGATCCATCCCTTGCAGAGCTTGTCTGCCGGATGTTGGAGACGGGTGGCGGTCCATACCGTCCTGTCAAAGCTTTGGGTGGAGCCGATGCATTGACCATCCTGAAGCGCGATCCTATCGATTTGGTTCTCTTAGATTGGTATATGCCTGAGGTTACCGGCCTCGATGTGCTGCGGGAGATGATGGGAACGCCGAGCTTGGCTGATATCCCCGTGATCGTCATCAGTGGAAGATATCCCGACACAGATACTCCAAAAGACGGACAGGATTTGATCCTTGTCCAGACGGGAAAATCGTCGGTATTAGAGACTATCAATTATATGGATGCACTGGTGGAGATTTTGGGGGTTACAGATGGAGAACCCGTTCAAGTGTCGCCAGCAGCTCAAGTCGGTCCACCGGCTTCTTGAGATAGGCACGCGCCCCCAAAGATATTGCCAATTCAGGCTCCTTAAGTACCGAACATACAATGATGGGTATATTTTGCGTGCTTGGATTTTGTTTCAAGCCGCGTAAAACTTGCCAACCATCGATGGTAGGCATCATCACATCCAGAATGATCAGATCCGGGGGATTTTCCGTCACCATCGACAGAGCTTCCGATCCGCCTTGCGCCTTCTTGACTTCGTAATGATGAGGTGCCAAGTACCTTTCAAAAAGCTGTAAAGTAGCTTGATTGTCGTCGACAACGAGGACTCGGGTTTGGCCAGCCATTGGCAAACGAATAGTTACTTGAAAGCCAAACAAGGGATTGTTTTCGACATCCAAGCTGCCCCCTTGGTCGTGGATAATTCGTTGAGCCACTTGCCAGTCCATCTCCTCCAAACAGTGAGTACAATCAGAATTACGCATCTGAAGTACAATAAAATTATCGTTGTGGTTGGCAGTCAGCGAGAGAGTATCCTGTGAATTCTGGATCATCAAGCGCATGATTTTGAACAAAGCCTGGCGGGTCAATGTCGCGTCTACGAACACGGGGGGGAGAATGGCTGGAAGACTAACCTGTATATCAGCCTGGCTTTGTTCCATCGTTGATCGTAGTAGCCAGAGGGTATCGTTTACCAGAGAATGCACATCGTAGCTCTGTAGAGTGAGTTCCCACTGATCTAACTCCACTTCCAGTGGATCCAACTCGTTTCCGAGATCAGATAGAGGCATCACGGAGGCGGATTTGGCGGTAGAAAGGGAATCTGCTTTTATTCTGTAGTTTGCCCACAGCATCGATGTGAGCGCCTCCAGTCCTTTTCGGATTTCGCGTTGTAATTGGCGCCTGCCGAGGCCAAGTTCGTTTTCCGCCTGCCCCATGGTCATTCCCTGTATATAACGACAACGCAGAACCAGATAGCTACGCCATTCAGGTGAATCCGAAGATAATCCTTCCGGTGGGCGCAGTTCTTCTATGGCGTCTTTTAGAATGCTTCTTAATGCTTGAGCGCGTGTTGAACGGTTCGCTGTGGTTACACCAGCGACTTGAGTGAGCAGCGGATGCACTTCCAAATAAGCTGTATCGTACAGATGTTCCAGCGCATCCTTAACCAGTTTTCGAAATTCTTCAAGATTCATGGGGTTCTGGCACAGTTTTGACGCAATGTTGGCGTTCCTTGACGGAAAAAGTGTATATCATGTAACAAACGCATTGTCAACAGAGAGCGCTTTGGTGATTACGCCAACCATTCATGAATCTCAGCCGCGAATTGGGACGGATTTGTCGCGAGATTCCCCCGAAGCCATTCGCGGCAAAATGATCTTATCCTCATTGTACAAAGGCTCTGTGGGTAAGCAACGGAGATTTCTTGGATAAGAATTGGCTAGTAGATAAAGGAGAATGTTAGATAAGAATGAAATGAACCTCTATCCCCTGTCGTCCGATCAAAACATCTATTAAATTCAATCAAGGAGGAAGAATGTCCAAGCAGATCTGGAAATATGTTGGGCTACTGATGGTGATTTCAATGGCTCTGACCGCCTGTGGCGCCCCACAACCGAATGTGACTCAAGATGATAATGCCCCTATCACAGTCTGGATCGATGCGGACCGCCAGCCTGCCTTTGATGCTTACGTTAAGGCGCATCCGGATAAAGCCAAGCTTCTCAAGGCGGTGACTGTAGACCGTGAGCAGTTTCCGGCGAAAGTCCTGCTGTTCAACAATACCAGCCAGGGCTGGCCAGATGTGGTCTTTGCGGAACCCCGGCTTGTCGGTCGGGTAGCCGACGATGCGCACCACTTCCCGCTTGATCTGAAGCCTTGGGTACCCGCAGACGTACTCGGCAATTATGCCGGGATGGATGGCTGCACGTTTGGCGACAAGGTCTACTGCCTGCGCTATGACCTGGCTATGTTTGTGTTGTACTATAACAAACCGCTCATGGACCAGTTCGGCTACACCGTACCCACCACGTGGGAGGAATATCAGGATCTCAGCGACAAGCTAGCCAAGGATCATCCTGGCTATTATTTGGGGACGTGGGGCGATGGCTGGACGTTCATCAGCTATTTTGACGCCAGCGGCTGCCCCTCGCATGAGTTGGTCAATGACTCTGAGCTTAAGATCGATATGAAAGACCCGCGCTGCGTGCGCGCTGCGAAGTTGGTCGACCACATGCTGGCCAACGGTACGATGTTCAATACCGATTATTTTAGTGCTGAATTCGCTAAGGTTGTCTCGGATAATAAGTTGTTGGCGATGCCGGGCCCGGCCTGGATGTTCGGCGTCTTCGGCGGTAACGATAAGAGCTCCTGGTATAAGACTTCTGACCATCAACTTGGGGTTGCCAATCCACTGAAGTGGAAAGATGATGACAAGGCCATCACTCCAGCCATGGGTGGTGCGGCCTGGACCGTCTCCAACCATACGAAGAATCCCAAGCTGGCTGTCGACTTTATCCAATGGGTCACCACCAACCCGGATTTCTGGAAGGGAACCACCAATTTCCCGGCATACAAACCCATCCAGAATCTGTTCCAGGATTCAATGAAGACCAACGCGCTCTTTGCCAACGATCCCTTCCCGGTCTACCAGCAGGCCGCCACCAATATTGGGCCGTTGGACAAGTGGCCGCGCTTTGACCTCATCGCACCGTTTAGCAATGTTGTCCAGACGGGGTTGAAGGACAAACAGACGGTTGAATCGATTTTGCCTAATTTTGCGGACACGCTGGCCCCACTAGCGGAAGCGCAGGGGTACCAGGTCGATGTAAACAAGTAGTAGTATAGTAGCAAAAGTGAGATAGTCTCTGGACTCTCTCATGCACAGGTGAAGGCGGGGCGCGTCTCGGGTAGGTAAGGTTCGCAGAAACGCGCCCTGCCCTCTATCCTCTTTCTGGAAAGATGCGGTCCACAGGAGTTCTCCTTGACTAATCAAACGGCGTCCGTCCCTATCCTACCTTTGGCGAAGAAGCCGCGTTTCGCAAGTTTTTCCCGCTGGCGGCGGCATTTGGTTGCCTATCTATTCGTGTTGCCGTATGTCCTGGTCATGTTGGCTTTCGGTCTTGGTCCAGGTCTCTACGCCCTCTTGATCAGTTTCGCTGATTTCAGCCTCGGTGTGCCGCGCTATTTTGCAGCGGGGTTTAGTAACTATCTGGCCGTTTTCAAGGATTATCGCTTCACCTTCACTTCTGCCAACATCGGTGAGTTCCTGGTGATCTCGGTGCCACTTGGGATCGCCATGGTAGTCCTATTGGCAATATTATTGCAAATGCGCCCCGGGCCATTGTCAACGGCCTTGCGCACCCTCTATTTCATATCTGGTGCAGTGACGGGACCTGTGTTGGTGCTGGTTATCATTTTCATGCTGGATCCCAGTATCAGCCCCTTTCAGTTTCTTCTGAAGGGCATGGGGTTCAAATTGACTAATGATGTGATCTATGCCGGCAGTTTGCCCATCATCTTCACCCTCATGGGCTTTTTTTCTGGTGCAGGCTTGTGGATTGCCATTCAATATGGCGCCCTGGAAGCCATTCCGACGGATGTGATGGAGGCAGCCACCATCGACGGCGCCAATGCCTGGCAAAAAGCGCTGCTCATTAAACTTCCGCTTATCCGTCCTTATATCATTTATCAGTTTATTCTGATTTTCGCCGGGAATGTGCAGTTGTTCGTGGAACCACAGATTTTGGCTGGCGGCAACAACCTCGGCGTTGGCGGCAATGTACCAGCGGTTTGGTCGTCGAACCAATTAGCTTACAACTTCGCCTTTGAGAGGGGCAACTTTGGCGCCGCTTCTGCGCTTTCGCTGATATTGCTGGCGATCGGGCTGGGAGCCGCCTACCTAATCATCCGTTGGACCGGTTTTTTCAAAATTGAGAACTAGGAGAGTGAGGCATGTCTAAAATTGCTGCCCTGCGCCCAGATTCTCGCCCGGCTCTCCTGCAAAGATGGAAATACTTTTGGATGAGAACTGGCGGCGAGACAGGAATATTGGGTTTTGGCCTGCGATGGGGGGTTCTGTTGCTGTTCGCTGCCTATTTCTTTGTCCCCATACTTTGGCTCGTGTTGGCAACTTCTAAAAGCGCTCCTCAGCTTCTTGAGCTGAAACCACTAGCCTTTGGCTCGTTCCAGCGTGTTCAGGAAGCATGGCAGAGAATTATGGAGTATCAGGACGGCGAAGTGCTGCACTGGGCGCTCAATTCTGTCCGTTACGCGCTATTTGCACTACTTCTGTCCCTAGCCATTAGCATTCCCGCGGGCTACATTCTGGCGGTTGCGCGCTTCCCAGGCCGTCGCCTGTTTCTCTGGTTGACATTGATTACCATGTTGCTGCCGCCCTCGGCTCTGGTATTGCCGATGTTTATGGAACTGAATCTGGTGCATTTGATCAACACCCAATGGGCGGTCATCTTGCCGTCAGCCTTTTTCCCTTTCGGCACATACTTGACTTATATCTATTACGCCTCCAGCCTGCCGCCAGAGTTGCTCGACGCGGCGCGAGTGGACGGTTGTTCTGAAGCGCAACTGTTCTGGCACATTGCCTTGCCGCTAGCCACCCCATTGCTTGGCTTACTGGCATTCATCAATTTCAGCACGAATTGGAATAATTTTTTCGGACCCTATGTCTTGTTGAATGACGATAGGCTTTTCAACCTGCCGGTCGGGATTCAGCAATTTGTGGCGGCCACCTCTGCCCTCCGTCCCGGATTCAACCCCAGCCCCGGCGTCATGGTCGGTTATCAACAAGCCGAAGCGGCCTTATTCGGGCTAATCATGGTAGTGCCTGTGGCGATCGTATATCTGATCGCTCAACGTTATGTCATTGGGGGTGCCTTTACCGGTTCTGTCAAAGGATAAGCTTCCTTGGATTGTCCATGGCAATAACCACCCTCGCCACCTGACAATTCCCATGTGAGATCAGGTATTCTGGACGCGGCATGCCACAGGTCGCGCCGCGGACGATATTGGTCCACTACATGCAAAGCAAACGGGTTGAATTATATGAATCCAATTAAATATACTGTTCAACGGGGAAATCTTCAGCTCGAAACTTCGCAGGGACTCATAAGCCTAACCGCCTATTCTCCGAGAATAATTCGGATTCGGCATACGCTGGAGTCGAACTTCTCGCACAAAGAAAGTTTGATGGTTGTGTCTGAAGCACAAACCCCGACAGATGTTGACATTCGGGAAACAGACACCTCTCTCTTTTTTTCAACCTCCGAACTCACCATTCAGGTAGACCGCAACACGTTGGCGTTCAAGTACCTGGATGCAAATGGTCAAATTCTTACCCGTGAGCCTGACCGGGGCGGAAAAACGCTCATCCCGGTGAACGTCACCAAATTCATTCCTGATGAGGAAAATGATATCCAAGCTAAGATAGGAGCAGATGGATTGCGGGCATCAGCCAGCACTTTCCAAGAAGTGATCGACCGCAAAGCCTATCATGCCAGGCTTGATTTTAAATGGATGGAGGGGGAAGCGCTGTATGGGCTCGGCTCACATGAAGAAGGCATGCTGAATTTGCGCGGCCAGCATCAGTATCTGTACCAGCAGAATATGAAGGCGGTGATTCCGATCCTTCTTTCCACCAAGGGTTATGGAATCGTAATGGATAATTACTCGCTGATGACGTTCCACGATGATGCCTTCGGTTCTTATCTCTGGGCTGATGTCGCAGACGAATTGGATTTCTACTTTATTTATGGGCCGCAGTTCGATCAAATCGTCAATGGAATTCGGAAATTAACCGGGAAAGCCCCCATGCTGCCACGTTGGGCTTTTGGGTATATCCAGTCGAAAGAAAGATATCAATCGCAAGAGGAACTGATTTCAGTTGTGCAAGAATACCGCGAGCGTGGCTTGCCCCTCGATTGCGTTGTGTTGGATTGGAAGTCGTGGATCGGTGATTTATGGGGTCAAAAAACTCTCGACCCCGAACGCTTTCCCGATCCGAACCAGATGACCGCTGAACTTCATCGTCTCAATGCTCGCCTGATGGTTTCCGTCTGGCCGATCATGGATCCCAAAAGCGACAATAACAAAGAGATGCGCGACCAGGGCTGTTTGCTTGGAAACGGAGCCACTTACGATGCCTTTCAAGAAAAGGCGCGGGAACTCTATTGGAAGCAGGCTAACGCCGGACTCTTCTCCCATGATATAGATGCCTGGTGGTGTGACTGCACTGAGCCGTTCGAAGCGGATTGGCAGGGCGCCTTCAAACCCGAACCCGAAGAACGGATACGAATCAATACCGATGAAGCAAAGAAGTATCTTGATCCGCAATATATCAACGCCTATTCCCTATTACATTCCAAAGGAATGTACGAAGGGCAACGGCGGACTACTGACCAGAAACGGGTCGTGAACCTGACGCGCTCGGCCTATGCGGGGCAGCATCGCTATGGCACGATTACCTGGTCAGGAGACACTGCCGCCAATTGGGAAACACTGCGCCGCCAGATCGCCGATGGATTGAATTTCTGTGTGACGGGTTCTCCCTATTGGACGGTGGATATCGGTGCGTTCTTTGTCAACCAGAAGCCTGAGCTTTGGTTCTGGTGCGGCGATTACGATCAGGGCGTGGAAGACCTGGGCTATCGAGAACTCTATGTGCGTTGGTTCCAGTTTGGCGCTTTCCTACCGATGTTCCGCGCGCATGGCACCGATACCCCGCGTGAAATCTGGCGTTTTGGAAACCCGGGTGAGCCGATGTATGACGCGCTCGTGAAGTTTCTTCGGCTTCGCTACCAGTTGATGCCCTATATCTATTCTTTGGCTGGTCAGATCGCGCAGGAGGATTACACCATGGTGCGCGTCCTGCCCTTTGACTTCCGCAGTGATCCTGCAACCTATAATGTTTCCGACCAATTCATGTTTGGGCCTGCCCTGCTGGTCAACCCAGTAACGAAACCAATGTACTATGGCCCCAATTCGATATCACTGACGGAGACTGAGAAAACTCGCCCAGTTTACCTGCCATCTGGCAGTGATTGGTACGACTTCTGGACAGGTGAACGCTTTGCAGGCGGCCAGACGATAAACGCGTATGCAGGTTTGGAAACAATCCCTTTATATGTGCGCGCTGGGTCGATTATTCCCCTGGGACCAGACATTTGCTCTGCAGATGAACAATCACAGACGATAGAGCTTCGCATCTACCCGGGACAAGCTGGGATATTTACTTTATATCAAGATGAAGGCGATAATTACAACTACGAGAAGGGTTTTTTTGCAGCCATCCAGTTGCGGTGGGAAGACAAGAACCACCGTCTCATTCTTGAGGAACGAAAAGGGAAATATCCTGGAATGAGCGAAACGCTGGAGTTTTCTATCTCAGTGGTTGGTGAGATATACGAGAGTCAAGTGATATATGACGGAAAACAGCAGATCGTTGATTTTAGCAAACAGTAACGCGACTTGTATTTAAAGGAATATTTCCGTATGTCCACCGAATATGCTGCCAGTCTGTCGCAGTGTCAATTTGGAGACATGATTGTGGAATATCTGCTGGCAACGGAATCCCGGGCAGTGGGGCTGCGTATTTTTCCTGCCTCCATGACAGACAAGTTAGCAGCACGTCGTGAGTTTTTGCAGACTCCTGAAATCCTATCACAGCCAAAGCCTTCGTTGCCTGTACGCGCCTGGCAAGTGGAGCCGCTGGTCCAGGTCAAATTGGCAGGCGACTCGTTGAGCGGTTTTAGCCAGGGCATCACCATGCGGAACAGTGAGACACTGTCCAGTCTGCGCTATGCCGGGCAAGAGCTACTCAAAACTCCAGGAAAGACTGAAGTTGTTACCACGCTGCGGTCGGAGCGCGGCTACGCTTGTGAACACCATCTATTTTATCGGCATGGGGATGAAGCATTCACTATCCAAACGCTATTCCGCAACGAAAGCCAGGAACTTCTTTCTCTGGAGCTTCTCGCCAGTTTTTCGCTCTCAGGGCTGACTCCGTTTGCAGAGGATGACGCTCCCAATCGCCTTTATTTGCACCGTTTTCGTAGTTTTTGGAGCGCTGAAGGACGTCATATTTGCCAATCGATGGAGGAACTTAATTTGGAGCGTTCGTGGAGCGGGCATGGGGTCCGAGCGGAACGCTTTGGGCAGATCGGCTCAATGCCAGCGCGCGGATATTTCCCGTTCATAGGCGTGGAAGATCGAGCTGCGAGGGTCTTCTGGGGCGCGCAGTTGGTCTGGGCGGGTTCATGGCAGATGGAGGCATATCGCCGTGACGACCAGCTGAACATTTCAGGCGGTCTGGCTGACCGTGAGTTCGGTCACTGGATGAAAAACGTAGCTCCCGGCGAATCATTTATCAGTCCACTGGCGTATGTGTCTACCGTCAAAGGCGATTTGGATGATCTGTGTCAGCGTCTGACTGCCATGCAAATCGCGGCTGCTGAGCAAGCCCCGGGCAGTGAGCAATCGCTGCCAGTGTTGGCAAACGAATGGTGTACCACCTGGGGCAATCCTGAGCATGAACGTGTCGTTGAGATTGCTCGACGCCTGAAAAATTCCGGAGCGAAATATTTTGTGATTGATGCAGGCTGGTATCGCGACGACGGCGGCAACTGGGAGTCCTCTCAGGGGGAATGGGTGCCGAATCGGAATCTATTTCCTCAGGGCATTGCCGCCACTGCCACCACCATCCGCGAGCAAGGCCTGATCCCTGGCATTTGGTTTGAGTTTGAGGTGGTCGGTAGTCAGTCGCCGCTATTTAGCGCTATGACCGAACATTTTCTCCAACGCGATGGACTTCCCATTACAGCAGGACAGCGCCGCTTCTGGGATTTCCGAGACCCATGGGTGCGTGAATACCTTCGAGAAAAGGTTATTTCTCAACTGAGAGATTCCGGGTTCGGTTATATCAAGGTGGATTACAACGAAACGATTGGTATTGGCGTCGATGGCGCCGAATCATTGGGAGAAGGACTGCGCCAGCACATCCTGGGAGTGCAGGAATTTTTCCGCGAGATGCGCCGAGAACTCCCTGATCTGGTAATTGAAGTCTGCGCTTCAGGTGGGCACCGGTTGGAACCGTCGATGTTGAGTCTTGGCAGCATGGGTTCCTTCTCTGATGGACATGAGTCACTCGAAATTCCAATCCTTGCCGCCAACCTGCACCGGCTGATCCTGCCCCGGCAATCCCAGATTTGGGCCGTCCTTCATGCCAACGATACGCTACAGCGCCTGGCTTATTCTCTGGCGGCCGGATTCCTGGGCAGGCTGTGTCTTTCAGGCGAGATCGACCGCTTAAATGGTGAGCAATGGTCATTGGTCCAGGAAGCGATTCGCTTCTATGAGCAAGTCGCGCCTATCATCAAGAATGGCAAGAGTCGTCTCTATCAACAAATCGGCCCTGCCTGGCGACATCCGCAGGGAGCGCAGGCAGTAGCACGCTTCTCGGAAAACGGCAATCAGGCTCTGGTCGTTGTGCATACGTTCGCTGAGCCGTTACCTGCGGAAATTTGCATACCACTCCCTGACGATGGCTGGCAGGTTGCCAGTTGTTTTCCAACATCTATATCGATGCCAGAAGTTCATCGAAATGAATTACGTCTCCTGCAATCAAAGGAGTGGGAAGGAGGAGTAATTCATTTGAATCGCTTCCCGTAGACGCTTTAGGATTTGGAGAAAGCAATTGACCCAGTTCAGGAAAGGAGTAACAAGTTATGCTGATTGGAATATCCCCATTGATTTCTCCCGAATTACTGGCAGTCTTGCACCGTATGGGGCATGGAGATGCAATTGTACTGGCCGATGCGCACTTTCCAGGGGAAACCTGTGGACAACGTGTGCTGCGCGCAGACGGCTTGAAGATCCCGGATTTGCTGGATGCCATCCTGCCTCTTTTCGCGTTGGATACCTATGTCGATAGCCCACTGATCATGATGTGTGCAGTCGCAGGCGACCAGCTGGATCCGGCGGTGGAAGCTTCGTACCGGCAGGCCATTGACCAGCACTGGCCGAACACTCCTCCGATCCAACGCGTCGATTGCTTTGACTTTTATGACAGGGCAAAACAGGCTTTTGCTGTCCTCATGACGGGCGAGACGGTGAAGTATGGCACTATCATCCTGAAGAAGCGTATCACCCCCCTCAATGGTAAATAAGACTTGGTCAATCCAGGGGAATCCTCATGAATAACTCACTTGAAAAGATCGATCCCCGTTCGATCCCGCAAAGAAAACTTTACACAGGTGCAGAGATCCCGGCGGTGGGATTGGGAACCTTTAGCTCAGATCGCTTTACCGCCGGGGAAATTGCAGACGCAGTCTTGGGTGCTGCTGCCATTGGGCTGATATTCATTTTACGACTCTTTGAGAAGCGATTGTCTAGAACTTGTTATACGACTCACTCATCTTACGATACTCAATGAATGGTTCATCGATCTGCCTGGCAAATAGCATGATCTGGCAGGCCTCCTCCAAAGTAGATGACCAGAAAAAGGCTTCGTCCAGAGTCTGCCCGGTGGCAAAGCTGCCATGCCCGCGCAGCATGATGATCTTGTAGTTCTTAAGCGCCTCAGCGACCTTGTTAGCCATTTGCGGCGTGCCAGAGGCAAA
>JAKOVF010000179.1 GCA_029782225.1 Chloroflexota bacterium
CGGGCAGTAGTGAACTCAGCAGACTTCACATCTCCATCCCACTCGACACCAAAACTGCTGTAGAACTCTCCTGTAGGCTGCGCCGCCCACACCGGCACCGCCCACAGCAGCACCAACAGCACTGCCAGAATACACAGGGTATTTTTCATCACAGTCCACCTCCCACATTCTTTCCTGTTCTAGCGGCGCAAATTGCGCACGGTGAAGATCTCCGGATCAACTTCTTCCTGGCTTACCTGCGCCAGCTCCAGGATAGTCCTGGTACCTTGGATGTTGTTGGCCATCACCACATAGTGGGGAATCAGCTCACCAGAGACGTTCTGGAAGCGGCTCAAGGTGAGGGTCTTGGCCAAAGTGTCCCCTGAGGCATAGAACTCCATCTTCACCGGGACCATTTCCTCTTTCCACACCCACATGCGCACTTTCGGATATAGAGCACCCGGCCCTGCAGCCGTAAGCTCGAGGACATAGCAGTCCAGCCCCTGTTCCACTTTGTCGGGAAGGCGCTCGGCGGCATAGTCGTCCTCATACCCGAAGTTGCCCCCGATTTCATCATAGGTGAAGTCAGTGCCCATGAAGGAATCCCCAGTCATGTGGGCGGCAATCCTGCGCTCCCGGCCCAAAGCGGGCAGGTACAGCCACATTTGGTTTTCCCCGTCTTTTGGCCTGAGAGAAAGGAACTTGGTGCCGCGCACATCGGCTGGAGCCAGGTATTCCAGGAACTGGGCATCTCCTTCAGACTCATCCATTCGGACATACACCTGCAGCGAATAGCTGCGCTGGGCACCCTTGGCATTTTCGGTGATCATCGTAATCTGAGCACTGCCTGAACCACTCAAGATAGTGCTAAAATTGAGCTGATCCAGAATCTCCCTTCCTGTAAGCTCCTGGGCCGATATGGCCGGAGCACACAGCAGCACCACAGCCAGTATTGACAAAACCACTCTTTTCATCTCTCTACCCCTTTCTCGATTGGAATTCTATGCAACGACCGTTTGGCCAAATTATTCAACACCAGCGGAATGACCAGCAGCGCCGCCATTGAGCTCACGATCATGGAGGCTGAAACGAGCATCCCGAACACTGCGATAGCACGGAAGTGGGAGAAGACCAAGACCAGGAA
>JAKOVF010000182.1 GCA_029782225.1 Chloroflexota bacterium
TCCTCCATGAGTTTGCCTGCCTGTGCGCCGAGCGCGCGCTGACCGGGGAGCGCGAGATGGGCCGTGAACCCGATCCTCGCTCTTGGGCAGCCATCGAAGCCAAACGCAAATGGCTGCGAGGGGAGATAGGGGACACGGAGTTGGCTGCTGCTTGGGATGCGGCTAGGGATGCGGCTTGGAATGCGGCTTGGAATGCGGCTGTGGCTGCGGATTTGGCTGAGGCTAGTGCTGGAGCTGGGGCTGCTGCTAGGGCTGCGGCTTGGGCTGCTGCTAGGGATGCGGCTAAGGCTGCCGCTTGGGCCGCGGCTAGGGCTGCGGCTGCGTTTGCGGCTAGGGCTGCTGCTAGTGCTGCGACTAGGGATGCGGCTTGGGCTGCGGCTAGGGTTGCGGCTGAGGATGCTGCTAAGGCTGCGTCTGCGGCTTGGTCTGCGGCTTGGGACGCCGAACGTGACTGGCAGAACGCCGAACTAACGAGAATGCTTGAGGAGGAGATAAGACGTGGACGAGCGTGACATAGCGAAAGACCGTGAGATGTTGGAACTCACCCTTGAGGTATTCGATGACAAGGCTGTTGCCGTTGATAGTTGAGCTTGCAGACATCATCGCCAAGGCGAGGGAGGGGAAGGCGAATGGCTAAACACGAGTACGGCGACCCAGTAACCTTCCGTGGCTACACCATAGTGCCCCGCTACACCGAAGGCAGGCTGACCCTGTGTGACGTGTGGGATGAGGACAAGCATGTGGCGTCCTTCCACGGACCGGACGCAATGGACAAGGCCAAGAGGTGGATTCTCGCCGAGGAAGCCAGGCAGAAATATCCACGCATAAGTATGCGCCGTGTGAGTAATGGCAGGTAGAGATAGAGAAAGCGGAGGAAGATGCTATGGCGCGTAAACGAATGATTGACCCATCCATCTGGACAGATGTCAAGATAGGCAATCTGACTAGAGACGAAAGGCTCCTTTTCATCGGCTGCTTTTCAAACGCCGACGACGAAGGTCGCTTGCCGGGCAACCCCGCCTTTCTCCGCTCGGTGATATTCCCATACGATGACCTCTCGGTCGAAGAAGTGCGCCGGATGAGGGACAGGATCGCTTCGGTCTGCAAGAACTTCATCGTCTACACGGTGGGCGAGGATGAATACATAGCCTTCCGCAAGTGGCGTGAGTACCAGTCCGTAAGGTATCCGCAACCCAGCAAATACCCTGCTCCACCGGAGCAGAACGGTTGCGACAATCCCGATGAAAGGGAAGCAGAGTTATTGACGCAAGGTTGCGGTAATCCTGACGCAACACTTCCGCAAGCCTGCGTCAATGATGTGTCTGCAAGTAGAAGTAGAAGTAGTTGTTTAGATCAAGTTAGTGATGAAGTAGAAGTAGAAGTTAAGAGGTCAACTCAAGATGAGGTTGACCTACCGCCTGACGCCACACCTACAGAACGACTCATACTGCATGAGTTCAAGCAGATCAAGGGCTATCCCATTAATGTTCCCACAGACTTGGAGCATATCCGGGCGTTGGCCGTTGACTTCCCTACCGTTGACCTACTTGAAGAAGCCAAGAAATGGCGCACGAACAAACTGGACAAGCCCCTGAAACCGAAGAGCAATCCACGACTACAGTTCCGGAACTGGGTTGCGAACGCCGCTAAGTGGCAATCGGAAAGGAGTGAGCGAAATGGGCAAGGTGGTAGAACTTCAGGAAGCACTCGCAAGACAGGCAAATATGACGACCTCATCATCCGCTGAAGAGCTAACGTACACCTGCCCTGATTGCGGGAATGTCGTGAAACCCTATGTGATAAGCGTCTTGGGCGAGACTCGGTACATCAAGCGCAAGTGTGATTGTGTCCTTGAGCGTGTGGCGAAAGAAGCAGCAGAGCGTATGGAGATTGAGCGGCGGGAGCGGATAAACCGCCTCTTCAATCTCGCGGAACTCGGCCCTCGTTTCTCGGAGTGCACGTTTGAATCGTGGATTCCGAGGAGAGGTGCTGAGCGTTGCTTTGAACTCGCCAAGGAGTACGCAGATAACTTCGATGAACATGCGAGGCGAGGTGACGGCCTGCTCCTGATGGGCGAACCAGGTAACGGCAAGACCCACCTCGCCGCCGCTATTGTGAACCACCTTGTGCTCCGTGGCAAGACCTGCGTGTTTCGTTCTGTGCCTGCTCTCCTCAAAAGGCTCCAGGAGACCTACCGCGAGGGAAGCAGGGTCACCGAATCCGAGGTCCTTGCGGTCCTCCAAGACGCCGACCTCCTGGTCCTTGACGACATGGGAGCGGAGAAGGTTACCGAGTGGGCGGAAAGCACCCTGTACTTCATCGTGGACGAGCGCTACCGGTGGAAGAAGCCCCTCGTGGTGACGACAAACTGCAAACTTGAGGTGCTTGAAGAGCGCATAGGCACGAGGACGATAGACCGCCTCTTGGAGATGTGCGTCCTCATCGAGAACCGGGCCAGCAGTTACCGCCGTGAGAGGGCGAAGGCACGCCTGGGGGTGCGAAGGGCATGAAAACCCCCACTCTCACAGCAGCGGAGTTTCGCAGGATGTACAGGACAGCCGAATGGGACGCCCGCATCGAACCCGATGGTTCCGTATGGCTCTGTATCCCAGGCGAACCCGTGAGCCTCAACCAGTGGACCCGTCAGCACTGGGCGAAGACCCGCAGCATACTGCTCAACATGACAACGGGGCTGCGTATCCTCAAGACGACCTGCAAGCTACCTTGTTTCGACTGTGCGGAGGTGCAAGTAGTCTACTACTTCCGCACGAACCGCAAGCGTGACCAGGATAACTACGCACCTAAGCAGCTCCTAGACGCCATGCGGAAAGCAGACATCCTCGCT
>JAKOVF010000213.1 GCA_029782225.1 Chloroflexota bacterium
GCCGCAAGATCCCGGCAACGTGGGGACGATCCTGCGTACATTGGACGCTGTCAGCGGGGATGCACTCTTCCTGCTCGACGGAGGCGTCGAACCCTATCACCCGACCGCCGTCCGTGCCAGCATGGGGACACTATTCTGGATACCGGTCGTCCAGGGCTCATTTGATGAATTTGCCACATGGTCACGAAGGAACCATTTTCAGTTGATCGGTACCTCTGCTCACGGAGACGTAGACTATCACACGCTGGTCCCTCAACTGCCCTGGACCCTTGTCCTCGGCAACGAGCAAAAAGGACTCTCAGCCTCCCAGATCGCCGCCTGCGATGTGGCGGTTTCCCTTCCGATGCGCGGGCGAGTCAGTTCACTCAACCTTGCGGTCGCGGCGGGGATCTTACTGTATCAGTTTGCTGTAGGGACGTGACGGTCATCTTCAAAGTGACCGTCACTTTTATGAATGTAAAAGGCCTCCTCAAATAGAGAAGGCCTTTTGAATGAATTCAATTGTCAGGATTGCACTGCGAAGTCCCGGTGTTCTTCCGGGGAGCAGTGCCGAATTGGCGGAAAGAACAGGGATTAGAATTCGTCTTCGTCGTCGAGCCACTCCTCATCCTCTTCTTCCGTCTCATCCTCTTCCCAATCTTCCAATTCTTCCTCATCCTCCCACTCGTCCTCAGCCGCGGCCTCTTCAGAAGGGGAGTAGGTGTTGCAGCCAGTGTCCGGATCCAACTCCACGGCCGCGGCAGAACAATAACCTTCGTCGAGAAAGACACAATCCGCGTAATGACATTTAATTCTGGGCATTTGCTCCTCCTAAATTTGGGGCTGTCTGATCAGGCGAATGACCGCAATAATGAAGATGATGGTCATTGCCACCTGGGATGTTACACAGAAAGGACAGATGGCATGGAGCAGCGCGAGCTCGACGTAAATCAGCCATACTGTAAACAAAAAGCCGGCCAGGGCCATACCAAAAATCAAAAGCGTTCCATTTTGCTCAAAAAAGCCGCGCCGCCGTTCAAGGAATAAGACTGCCAGGATCGCCGCATAACCAATGATGCCTATCCCTGCAACGGGGAAACCATTTACCTCAGCGTAGCGGCTTTGGTTGACTGTTCCACAATCCCCGGAGCCAAAGCACATACGGTTGTCATTTGTAATTTTGTAAATGGTCATGTAGATTGAGACTAACAAACCCACAATTACTAGCACCAGCGAAACGCGGTACAGCCACTTATCCATGTTTCCTCATATTAACCAGGCTTCTACTTCCTGACCAGCAGGCACGCATTTTACCCCAGCGGGGATAATAAGTAAAGCACTCGCCTGGACCAGTGACAACAGGTTCCCGGATCCCTGATGACCGGTCAATTTTGCAGAAAGGACCCCATCCACTTCGTGAACTTGTGCGCGCAGATAGCTCTCGCGTCCATCGGATTGGATTTCCTCTTCGCATCGCACACGGACCCGCACTCTGCCCTTGTTTAGCTGTCCGCTCAGTCGTTGGATGAGATCCCTTACGAAAACTTCAAACCCCACAAAAGCCGAGACCGGATTTCCTGGCAGCCCGATGAATCTAATTCCGCGATATTCGCCGAAAGCGAGAGGTTTCCCGGGCCGCATGTTGACGCGCCAAAAATCCAGGCTGCCATGTGACTCGATCACTTCCTTCACAAAATCAAAAGCCCCAACACTTACACCGGCCGTGGAGAGGATCAAGTCCACATTTTCCGTGATGGCTGTTTCAAGCAGAGTTTCGACAGACTGACGCGTATCGCGTGCAACTCCAAGACGGATCACTTCTGCGCCAGTTCCCTGGATTAACGCCGCGATCGTGTACGAGTTCGAGTCACGAATCTTGCCAGGTTGGAGCGGTGCATCTACTTCAAGGAGTTCATCGCCAGAAGAGAGCAACGCCACACGCGGCCTTCTGTAAACTTCAACGTTTGCGACACCCAGCATGGCAAGCAAGCCCAGATCCTGAGGCCGCAGCAAATGGCCTGTGCGCAGAACGATGTCGCCGGTGTGCATGTCCATGCCGCGTGGGCGGATGTTCTCGCCGGTCTTTACTTCTCGAGCAAAGGAAATGGTTTCCGGGGCTTGTGTGCCTGCCTGACGATCCTGGAAATCGGTATCTTCGACGGGGATGACTGCGTCTGCGCCTCTGGGAATTTGTGCCCCGGTCATGATACGCGCGGCCTCGCCTTTCGCCAGGGAAACAGTGGGGGATGAGCCTGCCGCAATATCGGCGACCACGCGCAAAGTCACGCGCGCATCGGCCGCGGCATTGACCGATTCGGCGGCGCGAACGGCGAAGCCATCCATGGAGGAGTTGTCGAAGAGGGGAAGATCTGTCGCCGCGGCGATGTCCACTGCAAGCACGCGGTTTCCACACGCAACCAGCGAAAGGGATTCGGTTGCGACCGGTTTGAACTGGGAAAGGATGCGCTCACGCGCTTCGGCGACACTGAGCATGTCTGAAAGCGGCGAGATTATACCACTTGGCCCCCACCCGGCCTCCCCCATTTTCGCCGAACTTCAGGCGAAAATGGGGGAGGTGCCCGCAGGGCAGAGGGGGCGGGTCACCCCGGATTCGTCCTGCGCGCTTCCATTACATTCGGCAGGCTTTCGATGCGCGTGAGGATACGGCTCAGTTGCGTGAGATCGCGCACCTCCACCACAAGCCGGAAATCGGCAAGGCTTTCCTTGACGTTCACAGAGACATTGACGATATTAATGCCTTCATCGCTCAACAGGTTGGAGATGTCGCCCATGAGTCCCTGTCGGTCATAAGCATGGATCTGCACGGGCACCGGGAATGTGCGTTCGACATGTCCCCAGCTGACCTGAAGCAGTCGCTCCCGGTCTTTCGTGCGCAGGATATTCGGGCAGTCCTGACGATGAATCGTCGCGCCGCGTCCGCGTGTGATGTAGCCGACGATTTGATCGCCAGGTGTCGGGTTGCAGCAGCGCGCCATCGAGGAAAGCAATCCTTTGAGTCCCACCACCTCCACCGCATCTGTGGATGTTGATTCCCGGGCAGGACTGACCGCGGTGAGGATATCGCCGTTCTCTTCGACTTCGGAGACCTTGTGGATGACATTGCCGACAGGCAGGTCGCCATTCCCCAGGGCAATGAACATTTCGTCCGGTTTTTTGAAGCCCAGCTCGCGTGCCATTTTCTCGAAGTTGATCTCAGGCAGACCGAGCCTCTGGATTTCACGTTCGAGCGCCGCGCGACCCTGCGCCAGGTTTTGCTCATCTTCCTGTTTCTTGAACCAGACTTTGATTTTTGACCGGGCGCGCTGAGTCTTGACCAGACCAAGGTTGGGATTCAGCCAATCGCGGCTGGGACCGCCCCGTTTCGCCGTCAGGATCTCAACCTGATCGCCGGTTTTCAGGTCCTGGTATAACGGGACGAGCTTCCCGTTAATACGTGCGCCTCGGCAGCGGTGACCGATGTCCGTGTGGACATGATACGCAAAGTCAATCGGCGTCGATCCGGCGGGCAGGTCAATGATGTCACCGCGCGGCGTGAAGACATAGACCCGGTCCTGGAACACATCCGTGCGCATGGATTCCACGAACTCGGTCGCGTCCTTGACGTCGGAGCGCCACTCCATCATGTTGCGCAGCCAGTTGACGCGCTGCTCGAAGGCCTTGTCGCGTTGCTGCGTTCCCTCCTTGTAACGCCAGTGCGCGGCGATGCCGTACTCCGCATTCTCGTGCATTTCTCTGGTGCGGATTTGCACCTCCAGCGGACGTTTATCATCGTAGATAACAGCCGTGTGCAGGGATTGATAAAAATTGTCTTTGGGTGCTGCAATGTAATCGTCGAACTCACCAGGGATCGGACGCCAGTGCGTATGGATCAACCCCAGCGCTGAATAACAGGAGGGTACGTCCGGCACGATCAGGCGCACCGCGCGCACATCGCGCACAAGGTCAAAGGGCTTGCCCTTTTGCTGCATCTTTTTGTAAATGGAATAGATGTGCTTCGGACGTCCGCTGATCTCAGCCTTGATGCCATGGCGTTCCAGCAATTCGATCAGATTCTTCTTGATGCCCTCAAGCTGGCTTTCGCGATCGGGTCGTTTTTCGGCCAGTTGTTCGGCGATCTCTCTATATTTTTCAGGGTTCACATAACGGAAAGCGAGGTCTTCCAATTCCCACTTGATCTGCCAGATACCAAGTCGATTTGCGAGTGGGGCAAAGATATCCAGCGTTTCCTGCGCAATGCGCCGACGCTTCTGCTCGGGCATGTAACCGAGGGTCCGCATGTTGTGCAATCGGTCGGCGAGTTTGATCAAGACCACGCGCACATCATCGCCCATGGCGAGGAAAGTTTTGCGGAGCGTCTCTGAGACGATGTCCTGTTTGCGGCCAAGCAGAGCCGGCTCAATCACCGGTTCCTCGTGACCATTGTTCGCACCATTCTCCGCGTGTTGATCGCCTCGTGAAACACGCGGGAGATTCGTCAGTTTGGTGACTCCATCCACCAGGAGTGCGATCGTATTGCCAAAGTCGCGGCGGAGCACATTCAGGCTGACGTCTGTATCCTCAACGGTATCATGCAGGAGGCCCGCGGCGACCACTTCCGGCGGGACGCGTAAATCTGCGAGGATCCCGGCTACAGCAAGGCAGTGATTGATATATGGTTCACCGGAGGCGCGTTTCTGAAGTCGATGAGCTTCCTCAGCTACGCGATAGGCGCGCTGGACCAGCTCGCGATCCGCGATGGTATAGGTATCTGGTAATTGTTCGAGCAATTTCTCCAGGGGGATGGCAGCAGTCGAGTCCTTCATCCATTTATTGTACTACGGTGAAGGAAAGGCAGTGTCGTGCGTGTAGGCAGTTAGAAGGGAAACTACTTCAGATTATCTTTGATGTTGTCACGCAGATCGAGTGCGCTGCCTACGACCATCCCGAAGATGATGAAGATCAGTGTGACAGCGGCGCTGGCAATTATTGCCCATTTTGAATCCCATAAATTAGGCAGGATGATAATGACAAGGATGCCAAGCAGCAGACCATAGAATGGCACCTTCACAATGTGCGGAAAATCGGCCCACGCCTGTGAGAAGGAAAAGGGCTTTCTCGCCCGTTTCTCCTTCAGAGAACTCTCGCGATGGAACTGCCGCTGCTTGACCAGGGGATCGCGGTCGGCCAATTGGCGTTCCCGCAGGCGTTTGAGTCTTTCCTGTTCCTGCTTGGGCATGAGAGGCTCCTTGACTTATTTCTCCTTCAGCGTCTGAATCATCTGCTTCGCCTTCGCGAGAATCTCTCTTTCGCTTTTGAAAGTGAGCAATTCCTGTGCCTCGTCGATCTCCACCCAGCGGGCTTCCTCCAGTTCCTGGTCATGGTCTTCGGTGTTGCCCGATTTGTACTTCAAGAGATAAAAGTGTACGATCTTGTGAAACCGCAGGCGCCTGTTCTCGCTTTGCCCGTAGTACCAGTATTCGATCTGGTCGATCAACTCGCCAGGGATGGTGTCAATTCCTGTTTCTTCCCTGACCTCACGCACGGCGGCCTGCGACAGTGTTTCGCCGGCGTTGACGATACCTTTCGGTAATTGCCAGCGGTGGTCCGCGCCGACAGCGATCAATACGGTCTCGATTCTGTTTTCCGTTTTTCGATAGACCGCACCGCCCGCGGATACCTGTGCTTTCGTTGGAGGATGACTCATATTCTAAATTCTCACTCAACCGATTCAAGCTGTAAAATAGGGTATGCCCGTGAGGGCATACGTAACTATATACGAATTCCAGAATGGATTCAAGCCCATGCCCATTGTCAACAATGTGACTCGCTTGCTGGACTCCCGCAAAATTCCTTACACTGCCTACGAACTGACTGCCGAAAAACATGGCGCGCTCGAAACGGCTCAGATCCTGAACATTGATCCCGCCACAGTTTTCAAGACCATCGTTGTCCTTCGAGAGAAGCCTGCATTGCCCTCGAAGGGGAAGAAGCCATTGCTTGTACTCGTTCCCGGCCCTTCGGAAGTTGACCTCAAGCTTCTGGCCGCTGCGGTTGGTGAGAAAAAGGTCCATCTGCCGACTGAGCGTGAAGCCGAGGCACTGACAGGGCTGCAGGCTGGCGGTATTTCCCCTCTTGCATTGATCAACAAGGGATTTCAAGTCGTGATTGATTCATCAGCGCAGTCTTATACTGAGATTCATGTCTCAGGTGGGCAGAGAGGACTAAATATCAAACTCCCAGTTGATGCGCTTGCGAAGCTGACGAACGCGCGCTTTGCCAGAGTATCCCGGATGGAATAACCCATCGCTCAGGAATTGAAATCCCCTACCAGGGCACCGTTAACCGAAACGGTGTAGTGCCCCGGGGGATATGCGCCCAGGGGAATGGTTGCATCGAAGGACTGCAGAACCTGGTCGCAGAGCTTATCTCCGTTCGCAACCGAATATACTTCCACGTCAATGTTATTTGCACTATCCGGCTCATGGACGACCGCCCGCAGGCTATGACAGGGCGTTGGCATGGCCCCGCTCAGGATTAGCTCGATCTGAGGAGGAAAGCTGTCCATGGCCAGCAAACTTGAGGAGGTCACGAATGTGCTGGCGCGTGCCAGGTTATCGTCACCGGGCTGTGGGGCGTATGGATTCGGGATGATTGTAGCAACCGGAGTCTCAGAAGTGACCGGCACATCTGCACTCGTGGTCGGACCCACTACCGCCGACGGCGTTGGGCTGGGACCTGGCTGAAGCGGAACACACGCAGCGAATAACGAGGAAAGCAGAATGAGAAAAAAGAAGTGCTTCATCACTCGCTTACTCGTTGCCCGTCTCTTGCTCTCTCTTCAGCTCGACCTTATCAAACAGCTGCGGCGCGACCACGTAAATCCCACGTCCACTCACCGCGATGGTTCCATCGGTTAGCCTGATCTCGCCCGTGGAAAAGATCTTGCGTTCATCAGTCTGTGTGATCCTTGCCTCCAGTTTCAGAGGCTGATGGAGCGGCAGAGGCTTGTGGTAGTTGATCTCCAGGTTGACGGCCGCCACTTTATGACCTGCCGCCCAGACCACCAGACCCATTGCTTCATCTAATAAGGCCGCAGATGCCCCGCCATGAGCGTGTCCGGGCGGTCCCTGTTGCGCGTCGTTCAAGGTGAATTCCGAGGTCATCACCCCCTCATCGTCCACCCACCATCTCACCCCAATACTGTGCGGATTTTCGCTTCCACACACAAAACACCAGCCGTGTTCAGGAAGTTGTTTCTTCATCATTGCGCTCCGGTTTTATTGTAATGGGGATGTGTTATTCGCGTACAGGTAGTTTTGGAGTTGATTGTATAATCGTGAGCATCATCTCATTCCATGGAGTGACCCATGAAAAGTCTTCTTGAAAAGCTGAAGATCCAACCTGTAAATGCCGGCGCCTGTTTTGGTCCCGATGGCTGGCTAATGGACTCTAAAGGTAAGGAGTTGATCTCATACAACCCGACCACCGGAGAAGCCCTCGCAAAAGTCATTCAGGCTGCTCCTGAAACCTATGAAAAGGTCGCTTCATCTGCACAGGAGGCTTTTCTCAAATGGCGGACTGTGCCGGCTCCCAAACGTGGCGAAGTGATCCGTGATCTCGGCAACGCTTTGCGCGAATTGAAGGAACCGCTAGGCGACCTTGTAACAGTGGAAATGGGAAAGATCCGCGCGGAGGGGCACGGCGAGGTCCAGGAGATGATCGATATTTGTGACTTCGCGGTTGGTCAGTCGCGCATGTTGTATGGCTTGAGCATGCACTCGGAACGCCCGGCTCACCGCATGTACGAGCAGTGGCATCCACTCGGGATTTTAGGATTGGTCACGGCTTTCAATTTTCCAGTGGCCGTCTGGTCATGGAACGCGACTCTGGCTGCCGTTTGCGGGGACACGATCATCTGGAAACCTTCCTCTTACACTCCCTTGACGGCAATTGCCGTAACTCATATCACCAATCAGGTAATAGCCGACCATGGACTGAGCGGCATTTTCAACCTTGTGATCGGTTCGGGGCGCGACGTGGGGGAGCTGCTGCTCAACGATAAGCGCATCCAGCTTGTGTCATTCACTGGTTCCACGAAAATCGGCGCTCATGTATCTGAGACAGTTGCCCACCGCTTTGGTCGGACTATTCTCGAGTTAGGTGGAAATAATGGAATCATAGTTTCTGAGAAGGCTGACCTCGAGATGGCTACCCGCGCGATTTTGTTCGGTGCGGTCGGGACGGCCGGTCAACGCTGTACATCTACGCGCCGTATCATCATGCAGAAATCCATCAGCGAAGATTTGACTCAACGTTTAGCGGGAGCCTACAAACAGGTCCGCATTGGCGACCCGCTTAAGCCAGAAACGCTGATGGGGCCGCTGGTCGTCAACACGTCAGTGGAAGAAATGATGGAAGCCATCCAGCAGGCGGTGGCGGACGGCGGAGAAGTGGTCACAGGTGGGCACATGCTCCCCGAACTCGGCCCAAATTTTGTCGAGCCGACCATCATCAAGATGCCGGCCCAGACCGAGATCGTCAAAAAAGAAACGTTTGCCCCAATCCTTTATCTGCTTGAATATGAGACCATTGAGGACGCGATCCGCATCCACAACGAGGTGCCGCAGGGACTTTCGAGCGCGATGTTTACCGACTCGGTACGCGAAGCTGAGGCATTCCTCTCGGCCACCGGATCCGATTGCGGCATTGCCAACATCAACATCGGTACTTCGGGTGCGGAGATCGGCGGCGCTTTTGGCGGCGAAAAGGAGACCGGCGGCGGGCGCGAATCCGGTTCGGATGCGTGGAAGACGTACATGCGACGTCAGACGAATACGATCAACTGGTCGAAGGAATTGCCGCTGGCACAGGGAATCAAGTTTGGCGGATAAAAAGTGTAGGTCACGTCTCAGACGTGACCTACTTCCAAACTGCGCTCAATCATGCCTTTCAAATCGCTCGCTGTCGAAAGATACTTCCGATAAGCGGCGGTCTCGTTCAACGCCCCTTTCAAGGCTGTGAATAACTCGGCCTGCAAATATGGATTTGCTTCCGGCTTCTGTGGAGAGAGCTCAATGCGATTGTCCTCTGTCTGCACGGTTAGGTGTCCGCCTGCCGCGAGCCATTCCAGTCCCAGTTGAACCGTGCTCTCCCGCGCTGCCGTGGCCGCGGCAAATTCCTCCAAGGTCGCCTTGCCGCCGCGCTGGTTGAGAGCATACTTGCATAATCCAGCCAGCCTGTTGATGAAAGCTTCGGCCTTCTCCTCAGCCGGCGGCACCGCGAAAAAGTAAATCTTTGTAGGTTTGACAACGTCGATTGCATTCTTCAAATCGACGGGCGATGGGGGAGATGTGTAGATCGCGAACTCATCTGCTGGATTCAACTCGAAGCGAGAACGTCCTTTTGATTTCTCCGCTCCTTCAGCCCATATCAAAACATCTGACCTTAAATTTTCAACCTTCAATCCTTTCAAGCGACAATCAACAATTTCAAGCAGCTTTTCTTTGACGGTAAGCGGCGCTTCTTCAACGACGCGGAAATCTTCAAACTGAAGTGTTAGTTGCTTCTCGCCCCGATATGTGGATGCACGCACCGAGTAGGCGATGTCAAATTTACTGCCTTCTTCAGGGAGCTGCTCGCCCGCGCCGCTCCACCACATGATTCTCTGCAAGTCTCCGTTTTCATCCTCCACAACCAGGCGGAGATGCTCTCTCGCTTTGCCTATTGTTCCCACAGACTTGAGTTGAACGCGCGGCGTGGCAAAGACAAGCGATGGATTGCCCGCGCCGAACGGCGACAGAGACTCGAGTGCGGTGGCAAGCTCAAAATTGACTTCGTTCAAGCCCAGCCATGCATCGATTTGCAGGGTCGGTGCCTGGCGGACAATTTTGCCCATCTGGCTTTCGATGGCTCGACCAAGCCCTCGACGGAAGGCGGCAAGATTTTCTTTATGAAGCGCCAGGCCGGCAGCCATAGGATGCCCCCCGAACCCGAGCAGCAAATCCTGATTAGCGGTAATCGCTTCTGTGATGTGCAGCCCTTCGACGGAACGCGCTGAACCGCGCAGGATGCCGTCTTCGGATTCCGTGAGCAGCAGGGCAGGCTTGTGATAACGATCCACGAGTCTGTTGGCGACAATGCCCACCACGCCCCCCGGCCAATTCTGATGTGCCAGGATGATGGCCGGTTCATTGAGCAGCTCGGGATTTTCACGCAACTGCTCTTCCGCCGCCTCATAAACCTGGGTCGTGAGCAGCCGTCGTTGAGCGTTAAGCCCCTCGATCATGGTCGCCAGGACGCGGACGCGGGCATGGTCATTGGTGGTCAGCAGTTCGACGACGGGATTGGCATTCCCAAGCCGGCCGAGCGCATTCAGGCGCGGGGCAAAGGTAAAACCGATGGTCTCCTCGTTGGCCGTTTCCAGGACAGTCTGCGAAAGCTCCGCCATCACTCTCAGCCCGAGCCGCTGTGTGGTGCGCAAGGCGTGGATTCCCTTCTGGGTGAGCGAACGCGTTTCGCCTTTGAGCAGTGCAACATCGGCAATCAGCCCAAGTGCTACCAGATCGAGCAAACTGTCAGGTGTCAGGTGTCGAGTGTCAAGCAGGGCTTCGGCGAGTTTATAGGCGACGCCGACGCCGGCCAGATTGGCAAGCAGGTGGCCTTCGGGAAGAAGTTTCGGGTTGACAATGGCTTTTGCATTTGGAAGAGTCTCACCTGGATCATGATGATCGGTGACGACGACATCCACGCCGCGGGAGTTGGCATAGTCGATCGCTGCGTGGGCGGTGATCCCCGTATCACACGTGACGATGAGGCTGGCCCCGTTGTCAATGATCTCTTTCAGCGTCTGGACATGGACTCCGTGACTCTCCTTGCCGCGCACAGGAATGTAGTACATCACGTTGGCCTGGAGCGCCTGGAACGCTTGCACCAGCAAAGTCGTAGATGATTGTCCATCCACATCGAAGTCGCCCCAGATGCAGATCAACAGTTTTCGCCGCACGGACGAATAGGATAGCGACGGGTCTGTATCCCCGATGTATTGCGAGATGACCTCAACGGCTTTTTCGATGCCGGGAAATGGTGTGGATGGGAGGGTATCCGGGTGCAGGAATGCGCGCGCAGCAGTAACATCTGAGATGCCGCGTCGGACGAGAGTCTGCGCGACGAGCGGAGGCAGATTCAGGTCCGAGAAGGATGCGGGAACTTCTACAGGAGGAGGATCGATCCAGCGAGTCATATATTTCGTCCTGAGCGGACGCCGAGTGTAGGTCGAGGCGGTAGTCGAAGGACAAGTAACATACAAACTTAATATTTGTAAGTTACCGCGCTTCGACTGCGCTCGTCACTTCGTTCCTCACTCCGCTCAGCGCGAATTATAACGGTTCGAAGCGCGCAGTGAAGTGCCGCAGCAGTTCCGGCGCGTAGGTGAATTTATAGCCGCGGACTGCCTCGGCGCGGGATTTAATGTTCGCAAGGGAATCAGCTACATAGTCCATGTGGCTGCGAGTGTACGTGCGGCGGGGGATGGCAAGGCGCAGGAGTTCCAGTTTGGGGTAGATCATCTTGCCGGAGTCGGGATCCGCATAAGCGAACATCACGGAACCAATTTCCACGCCGCGGATCGCGCCTTCGCGATACAGTTCCACGGCCAATGCCTGACCGGGAAACTCGCTTTGCGGGATATGCGGCAGGACGGCGTGCGCGTCGAGATAGACGGCGTGTCCGCCCGCGGGCTGGATGGTGGGGATGCCGGCGTCGTTGATTCGACCCGCGAGATAAGCCGTTTGCGCGAGGCGATGGGCGAGATAGGCTTCGTCGAGGCCCTCGTAAAGGCCAACGGCCATCGCGTCGAGATCGCGGCCGGCGAGTCCGCCGTAAGTAGGGAAGCCCTCACGCAGGATGAGTTCATTCTTGACATGCTGGAAAAGCGACTCATCGTTCATGCACAGCAAACCGCCAATGTTGACGATGGCGTCCTTCTTGGCGCTCATGGTCATGCCATCGGCCAGCGCGAACATCTCACGCGCGATGTCGATCACCGGCTTGTTCTCGTAGCCCGGCTCGCGGCACTTGATGAAGTAGGCGTTCTCGGCGTAGCGCGCAGAATCAATGAAGAAGGGGATCTTGTGCTCGTGATAGACGGCCGCGACCGCTTTGAGATTCTCCATCGAGACGGGCTGACCGCCTCCCGCGTTGTTTGTGACAGTCACCATGCCAAAGGGGATTTTCTCCGCCCCGACCTTCTCGACGAAGGCGCGCAGTTTGGCAATGTCCATGTTGCCCTTGAACGGATGCGGATTGGCCGGGTCGAAGGCCTCGTCAATGACCAGGTTGGTCGGGCGTCCGCCGCGGGCACGGATGTTAGCATCGGTGGTGTCGAAGTGCATGTTGCTCGGGACGTACTGTCCCTGCTTGACCAGCACCGCGCTGAGGATGTTCTCCGCTGCACGTCCCTGATGGGTAGGGACAAAATACTTGAAGCCAAAAATATCCTCCACCGCAGCCTTGAGCCGATGGAACGAGCGCGCCCCCGCGTAAGACTCATCCCCGCGCATGAGCGCTGCCCACTGGTCCTGACTCATCGCACCAGTGCCCGAGTCGGTGAGCAGGTCAATGAAGATGTCTTCGGCTTTGACGGCGAACAGGTTGTAGCCTGCTTCCCTGAGCGCGGCTTCTCTGGCCTCCGGTGAGATGAGGCGAATCGGTTCAGTCACTTTGATGCGGAAGGGTTCGGGAGGGTAGAGGGGCATGGGGTTCCAATGAGTTTGAATTCGCTACTTGAGGGCGCTATGGGTACCATCAGGTAGGCATGAGAACTTGAGGAGTCTTTCATTGAGATGCCATCTGTTTCTTCTTCATATACTCGGCATACAAATCCCCCGGCAGACAGGGGTCACAGCCGAGACATTTGTGCATCTCCATGCGGTCCACTTTGAAGGGGAGAAAGAGATCTTTGTTCGCGGGGTCCGAGTCAATGCGGAGTTGGGCGAGGTAGCCGAGGAAGCATTCACACGTGCGACACAAATCGTGCGGGAAGGAATCTTCGGCGACTCGGAGCAGGGATTGAGTTTCGTCTCGTTGGAGTTTGGGCATGATATCCCCTTTCTCCTGACCTATTCGTTCAATATTTTGATGGAAGAGGCTAAAAATCCTTCGGCTACCTTTATCGCTTTGAGCGCTTCTCCATTTGAAACATGTTCTGAAACACCGTAATCGCCCACGCTTCGAAGCTCGAACAGCCAGTTAAGATTCTTACCCTGCTCTTTGTCGAGTTTTCCTTCTTTTACAAACAGCCGAT
>JAKOVF010000216.1 GCA_029782225.1 Chloroflexota bacterium
TAATGATCCAAAAGCGGAGTGTGACGAGAGACCCATGGGGCAATCAGGTCGAAGAGTGGCAAGACTGGCAGACGGTCTGGGCTAACTTGCAGACGCTGTGGGGTGAGCGGTACTACGCCGCCAAGGCGGTTGGTGAAGAGAACACCATCATCTTCGAACTTCGGCGGGCCCCGTTTTTAGAGGACCTCATCTTTAACCTCGCCGATTACCGTATTGTGGAAACCTACACCACGCGCGGTGAAATGGGAATCGGGATTGTGAGTATCAACCAGCCGGTGTTGGTGGAGGGCACTCCGACCACGCACTTTGGCCGAGTGTATACCATCAAACGTGTTGACCAACTGCCCGGAGGCACATGGATCAAGCTAACGTGCGAGGAGAGTGGCGGTAATGGCTGATGTGGTCAAAGTAGACGACTTGGCCGGCGAAATAGTCCTGGCTGTGAGGACGTACACGGAAGAAGTAGGGGCAGCTATCGAAGAAGCGGTGAAGGAGACCGCGCGGGCTCTGGCCGCCGACCTCCGGGAGACATCACCCAAGAAAACGGGCGAGTATGCCAAGGGCTGGACAGCTAGAAAGGAGGGCCCAGGGAGATATGTAGTCTACAATAAGAAAAAGCCTCAGCTCACTCACCTCCTGGAACATGGCCATGCCAAACGCGGAGGCGGGAGGGTGGAAGGTAGGCCCCACATCAAGCCTGCCGAAGACCGCCACATACCGCAGTTTGAGAAGAAAGTGCGGCAGATCCTGGAGAGGGGTGGTTAGTTTGACCTACCTAGATGTGATAACAGGGATGCAGAGCATAGGGCTGCCCTGCGCATATCACAAGTGGTCTCAAGCGCCACCCTTACCTTACACGGTGATTCTACACGATGACAATGATGATTTGATGGCTGATAATCACAACTACCAGGCGATAGGTAACTACCGCCTTGAGCTCTATACGGCGGTTAAGCACCCACCGACAGAACAGTTGGTGGAAGATTGGTTCAAAGCCCAGCGACTTCCCTACGAGAAGTCTTCGCCGGGTTTGTTGGAGTCCGAACAAATGTTCGTGACGATTTATCACATTCAACTGATAGGAGGTTAAAACAGTGAAGAAGAACAAGGTTAGGTTTGGTTTAGAGAACCTGCACATTGCGTTTGAAACAGCCGAAGGCGGGTATGACAC
>JAKOVF010000221.1 GCA_029782225.1 Chloroflexota bacterium
TACGGTGCAGAAGATGTCGCCAATCTTTGCAGCATCTTCCATCGGCATGACTTCAAAGCCATCCATGACCGCTTCAAGTGCCTTCAATGGGTCGATCTCCGTGATGATGACCAGTGAGCCCATGCCGCGCGCACGGGAAGCAAGACCGCGTCCGCACCAGCCGTAACCTGCTACCACGAAACGTTTACCTGCCAGCAGGACATTGGTCGCACGGACGATGCCGTCAATAGTAGATTGACCGGTGCCATAGCGATTGTCGAACAAGTGCTTGGTCATCGCATCATTGACCGCGATCACGGGGAAGTTCAGCATCTTGTCAGCAGCCATCGCGCGCAGGCGGATAACGCCGGTGGTCGTCTCTTCCGTGCCGCCAATGATATCGGTCAGCAGTTCGCGGCGATCCTTGTGAATGGTCGAAACCAGATCAGCGCCATCATCCATTGTGACGTGCGGCTTGTGATCGAGCGCGGCACTGATGTGCTTGTAATAGGTGACATTGTCCTCGCCCTTGATCGCAAAGGTCGGGATTTCATACATGTTGACCAGCGCGGCCGCGACGTCATCCTGCGTGGAGAGCGGATTGGATGCGGTAAGAACGAGGTCCGCGCCGCCATCGTGGAGAGTGCGCGCCAGATTGGCTGTCTCGGTGGTCACATGCAGACAAGCTGACATGCGGATGCCCTTGAGCGGCTTCTCCTTCGCGAAGCGCTCGCGGATCTGGCGCAGGACAGGCATTTCGCGTTCGGCCCAATCAATGCGACGGCGGCCGCCTTCAGCCTGGTTGATGTCCTTGATATCGTAATTATTGCTCATATTGCTCCTTTAGTTATATAACCTTTGTCCTGGGCGGCGCAGTCGAAGGACAATTCTCATGAAAGCGCCTTCGACTTCGTTCCTCGGTGTCGCTCGTCTTTCCGCTCAGGGCGAATTCTATTTCAATAAAACATCCAACTTTCCCTGATCATCAAAATGCCTTCGAAATCGCTGAATGAACTCTTCCTTTGTGTAACCATGACTCTGCGGACCGCGATTTTCGAGGCAATAGACCGCCGCGAGTGAGCCGATCTCGCCGCATAGTTTCCAATCGAAACCGCGCGAGTAACCGGTCAAAAATCCGGCACGAAATGCATCACCGACACCGGTAGGGTCAACAATTTCATCCTCCGGGACCGTGGGGATGAAGACTTCCTGCCCATCGGTGTACAGGCTCGCGCCATCTTTGCCTCGCGTCACCACCAGGATTTTGACCTGTTCGAGCATCTGATTCAAGTCGCGGCCGGTTTTCTTGCAGGTCAGGCCAAATTCATAGTCATTGCAGAAGAGGAAGTGCGCGCCATCCATATCACGCACCAGTTCACTGCCTTCGAGACGAAGCACCTGCTGGCCGGGGTCGTAAAGATATTTGATCTTTAGCTCTCGGCACTCCGCTGCGAACTTGGTCATTGCATCGGGCGCATTCGGAGAGATAACTACAAGATCGGGCCGCTTCTGCAAATCCTTGATGGACTGCATCGCTGCAACTCCCATTGCACCGGGATAAAAAGATGCAATTTGAGCAGAAGCCCTGTCGGTCGTCGCAAAAAAGGAGGCGGTGAACAAACCCGGAACTACTTGCATCAGGCTCGTATCCACACCCTTTGAATCCAGCCAGGTACGATAATCCGCGAAGTCTTCGCCGACCGTTGCCATCACGTGTGGACATTCACCCAGCAACGCCATGGTGTAGGCGATATTCGGTGCGATCCCTCCCCGCTGCCTCGACATGGAGTCCACCAGAAAGGAAAGGCTGATCGAACCTAATCTTTCAGGGAGGAATTGTTCAACGAACAGACCGGGAAAGGTCATCAGGTAATCGTAGGCAACAGAGCCTGTGAGCAGAACGTCCATGCATTTCCTCATTGCCGCTGAGAATAGCGGCGGGAGTATTCTACGCAAGAAAATGCGCTCTCGCCTGAGAGCGCCAGTGAAAGCGGACGAAAGTTTATCATGGTGATGCGGGAAAGTAAAGGAATCGCGAGCGGAGTCCAAAGTCTTCCGACTTCGATGGTTCCAATATCAGGAGATGTTGGACTCTGGTTTCCTCAAATTCACATCGAACGGCGGGTGGATCACACCATTCTCTGTCACAATGGCTGTAACCAGCCTGTTTGGTGTCACATCAAATGCTGGATTGCGGGCCCGGGCTTCAATCGGCGCAACCCGCTCGCCCTGGAATTGGATGTCGAGTACTTCTTCCGGGTCCCGTTCTTCGATGGGAATCAAATCTCCGTGAGCAATGGATAGGTCAATCGTCGAAGTCGGCACAACCGGATAGACAGGCACACCATTATCGTGTGCAGCCAGCGCCAGCATGTACGTGCCGATCTTGTTGGCCACGTCGCCGTTGGCGGCAACGCGGTCCGCGCCAAAGAAGACTTTTTGTGCCTTGCCGGATTTCAGGAAATATCCGGACATATTATCGCTAATGATGTCGTACGGAATTCCATACTGTTCCAATTCCCAGGCTGTGAGACGCGCGCCCTGCAAGCGCGGTCGCGTCTCATCGACCAGCACATGCACGCGCTTGCCCTGTTCATGTGCAGTACGGATCACGCCGAGCGCAGTGCCCCAATCCACCGTTGCGAGCGCGCCGGTGTTGCAGTGATGGATGACCGTATCGCCATCGTCAATCAAAGCAGCGCCATGCTCTCCCATGCGTTTGTTGATCTCCACGTCCTCATCTGCAATGCGTTGGGCTTCATTCAACACGGCATCCCGCAGATCACTCGCACTTCTTTCTTCTTCCATCTTTTTCTCTGCCACTCGCATCACGCGCTCCAGCGCCCACGCCAGATTCACTGCAGTCGGCCGCGCGGACTTCAAAACGGCCGCGGCTCTCCGCAGGTCCGCAAGCAGGTCCACGGTCAAGGATGAAGCGGATTCAAATCCCGCGAGCGCAAGTCCAAATGCGGCAGCCGCGCCAATTGCCGGTGCACCGCGTACTGTCATATCCTGGATGGCTTGCGCCACAGCTTTGTGATCACGGAATGAAGCAATTTCAAAGCGCGCCGGCAGCACACGCTGGTCAATCATCTTAAGCTGGTGGTCCTCCCAGAAGACAGTTCGCATGGCACCTCGTTTTTCGATTGTAATTCATTTGCAGAAAACCTTAACATGAAGGGGGATTCGTGCAATAATAACATCCTGTGCTTAATATTGCGATCTCGGAGGAGTAATGACCACACTTGCGAAAAAACTTTTGCTGGTCCTGCTCGCATCTTTTCTGACCGTTAGCCTGCTCGGCTGTCAGCCAGCCGCTCAAGCCACTGAGGCAGCTCCCAACAGCAGCATCAACATCGTCATCGCCGAAGACCCGCCTTCCTTCAATGCCCTTGTCTCGGATACGGGATATGACGCGCTCGTGATGGAAATGGTCATGCTTGGAATGACCGACATTGATCCCAATGGAAATGTCTTCCCGGAACTGGCAGCAGAACTTCCCACGGTCGAAAACGGCGGTGTGGTTGTAGATGAGACCGCTGGAACCATGTCGGTGACCTGGAAAATGCGGAAAGATGTTCAGTGGCAGGACGGCAAGCCGGTTACCGCCAAAGATGTCATGTTCACCTGGGATGCCATTTCCAATCCGGATACCGGCTCATGGATGCCCGGCATCGATTACATTGATTCCGTCAAGCAACTCGACGACTATAGCTTCGCCGTCAACTACTCTTCCATTTACCCGGCCTACCTCACGCAATTTGGCGGTGAGCAGATCGTCATCTGGCCCGCCCACTATTGCGACGCATCCCAGGGATTCGTCTCGTGGGATTGTGCGCGCACGCCGTTGAGCGATGGGCCGTATGTTCTGAAGGACTGGGTCGAAGGTGACCACATGACCTTTGAGAAGAATAGCAATTTCTATCTCAAAGGCAAGCCCGCCATTGATAAGGTCACGGTGCAGATCGTGCCGGATGATACTGTCCGCCGGACCATGATGGAAAAAGGTGATGCAGACATTGACATGTGGATCAACGTCAATACCGCGGATAATCTGAAGGATTCGCAGACTGCCAAGGTCAGCCTCAGCCCAACCGACCGCTGGGCACTGCGTCTCTTCATGAACGAAGCCGCAAAAGGGACCACCGACTCGCAGGCCACGCCGCATCCGATTCTCTCGGATGTCAATGTCCGCAAGGCTATCCGGGCCGCGATTGATGCGGATACGATCAACAAGGAGATCTTTCACGGTCTCGGTCACCCGGTCTGGAACGAATTCTTCCGCGCGCCCTACAATCAATGTCAGGTCTCGCGTCCGAGCTATAACCCGGAAGCTGCGAAGTCCATGCTCGAAGCCGCGGGTTGGACAGACACAAACGGAGATGGCGTCCGCGAGTGCCACGGATGCAAGACCGGCGCGCCGGATGGCTATCCGATGGAAATGGAATTCATCACCTACGCGGAATACGGTGAGCCGATGACTCTCACGCAGCAGCTCGCTGCTGAGATGCTTGGCAAGGTGGGCATCAAGCTCAACCTCAATGTGGTCGAGGGCAGCGTGCTGTGGGCAGAACCCGAGAACGGCGGCATCGAGCAAAACGGCAACTTCGACATCGACATGTGGGATGATGGCTATGCCGGCACGGATCCCACGGACTACTTGTGGGAGGCCTATTCCAACGAAGCGATGACCCCGGGCAACGGCTGGAACTTTTTCCGCTGGAATAATCCCGAGTTTGATGGGCTGATTGACCAGGCCTACACGCTCGATCAGGCAAGTCAGCAGAAGACCTTCTGCAAAATGGCTGAGATCCTCGACCAGCAGGTTCCGGAAATCTATCTCTTCACCATCCCCAACGCGGACGCGTATTCCGCGCGGTTGAACGGGGTCCAATCTTCGATCAACGACCTCGTCACCTGGAACATCGCCGATTGGACGTTGAAATAAGAATGCTCCCTCACCCTCGCCTTCTCCCCACGGGAGAGAGAACTCCCTTCCCCCTGGGGGGGAAGGGCCGGGGATGAGGGCAAGGTGACCACCTACGTCGCGCGCCGCCTTTTACAAACGATCTTTCTCCTCTTCCTCCTCAGCATCATTCTGTTTGCACTGGTCAACCTTGCGCCGGGGGGGCCCCTGGCTTCCTATGGACAGGGACGCCGTCTCCGTCCCGAACAGGCAGAGATCCTCAAGCGTCAGTTTGGGCTGGATAAGCCTCTGCCGCTTCAATATGTCTACTGGCTGGTCGGCAACGACTGGACAAAGGTCGATACGAACGGCGATGGCGTCCCCGATGAACAGGGTTCGCGCAAAGGTATCCTACGGGGTGACTTCGGCTTTTCGTATCGCACGCGCAAGCCGGTGCTCAATGAGATTGGCCTGCGTTTCCCAAATACCATTTATCTGATGGGGATCACGATGGCAGTGGCGCTGCTCGTCGCCCTGCCCATCGGCATCATCTCTGCGGTCAAACAATACTCCCTCTTCGACCTGTTCGCGACAACCTTTTCATTCGCGGGTCAGGCCATCCCGGAATTCTGGCTCGGACTGCTACTGATTATCGTGTTTTATGCGTGGCTTCGAAATCCATTTACGGGGGAGCCGCTTCTGCCTTCCGGCGGGATGACTTCGCTGGAAGGGGCGGCCAGCCTCTCGGACCGGATCTCCCATCTGATCCTCCCGGTTCTCACCGGGACTTTGGGCTGGATCGCCTGGTATTCGCGTTTCCTGCGCTCGAGCATGCTCGAAGTCCTGCCCAAGGATTTTCTCCGCACCGCACGCGCCAAGGGCCTGCCTGAACGAATGGTGATCTACAAACACGGATTGCGAAACGCGATCATTCCTCTGGTCACTGTCCTCGCGCTCGATATTCCCTACATTTTCACCGGCGCAGTCCTCACAGAGACGATTTTTTCATGGCCCGGGATGGGGCGGCTGTATTATCAGTCCGCGGTGGAGCGTGATTATCCGCTCCTGCTGGCGATCCTGATCATCGGCGCTGCGTTCATCATCCTCTCAAACCTGCTCGCGGACATTCTGTATGCCTATCTTGATCCGCGCATCCGTTACCAGTGAAAATGGAAGACACAATTTCGATCCCCGCTGCTCAACCAGCAATTCAAGAGTCGACATTTGCGCTCGGGGTCTGGAAGCGATTCCGCAGACACCCGGGGGCCATCGTTGGCATGATCATCTTCGGCTTGCTGGTGTCCGTCACCCTGGCCGCCTCTCTCTCCCCCTTTGATCCTTTCGCGTCGGATCTGTCGCAGCGTTTTCAAGCGCCATCCGTTCAACATTGGTTTGGCACCGACTCTCTTGGCCGCGACTTACTTACACGCATCCTGTATGGAGGTCGCATCTCGCTCACGGTGGGCGGCGTCGCAGTGATGATTTCTCTTCTCATTGGTGTACCGGTTGGCGCGCTGGCCGGGTACTATGGCGGCGCTCTCGATTCCCTCCTGATGCGGCTGACAGACGCCTTTCTTTCGCTGCCACCATTCCTCGTTCTCATTCTCCTGGCCGCTATCCTGCGCGAAGTGGATATTCCTCTCCTGAGTCGCAATAGCGTCATCACGATCAGCTTCGTCATCGGCATTCTGTCGTGGATGACGTTCGCGCGTCTGGTTCGCGCGGCGTTTCTCACCTTGCGCGGGCTGGATTTCGTGACAGCCGCGCGTGCCCTGGGAGCAACGGATCGACGTATCATCGCTCGTCATATCCTCCCAAACGCCATCGGTCCGATCATCGTTGAAGCGACCCTGCAGCTTGGCTATGCGATTATCCAGGAATCAGGGCTGTCCTTCCTTGGCTTTGGCATTCAGCCGCCCACTCCATCCTGGGGAAACCTCATCAGCGACGCGCAGGATCACTTCATCAAATACCCGTGGCTTGCAATCTTTCCCGGCCTGATGATCTTCCTGAGCATTATCTCCGTCAACTACATCGGTGACGGTTTGCGCGACGCCTTTGATCCGTACAAAGTACTGGAAAAAGTTGGCGAAATCACATAGCCCACGTTGACAGCCGCCCGCTTTCCCATTATAAAAACGGAATGAAACTCACCCGCCTCGCCCTGGGACTTTGGCTTGCCGCCGCTATTACAGCCTGTTCTGCCCTTCCGGAGATTCATCTCCCGACCATTCCCCCTGGCTGGACGCTGACTCCCAGCATTACCTCGACACCGCCCGTTACGCCAACTTCCACCATCACCCCGACACCCGCGCCGGTTGCCCGGGTAAATGAGGGCGAACGCGCCCTCTTCAATGGGGACTACCCCACTGCGCTCGTTTACTTTCAAACCGCTTATCATGATTCGTCCGATCCCATTTTGCAGGCTGCAGCGAAGTGGGGCGAGATTCGCGTGCTTTACGCGCAGGAACTCTATCCCGAGACGCTCACCGCCATTCAGGAATTGATCACTGGTTTCCCCAACTCAGAACATGTCGCGCAGGCGTATTTCATTCAGGGCCTTGCCAATTACAACCTCGAGCGCTACTTCGATGCCGCAACGTCCTGGCAGACCTATCTAACCATGCGACCTGGTTACCTCGATGCATTTACCCAGGAACTACGCGGCGATGCCCTCTTCCAGGCACAGAGCTACGGCGAAGCGCTGGCCGCGTATACCGCCGCCATTCAGGCCCCGCGCCTTGATGACGGCATCCTGGTTGACCTGAAGGTCGCGGACACGCAGACCAAGCTGGGCGATACCCAGACCGCGCTGGATATCTACGATGGCATCATCGCGCGCACAACGGACGGGGCGATCGGTGCTCAAGCGGCGTATGAATCCGGGGTACTGTACCAGACCCTCGGTCAAAGTGAAGATGCGTATGGAAAATTCCGCTTCGCCACAGACCATTTTCCCAAATACTATTATGCATATTTGAGTCTGATCAAATTGCTCGATGCGGAAGTGCAGGTCGATGACCTGACGCGCGGTCTGGTGGATTATTACGCCGGTCAATATGATGTGGCGATTGCCGCATTTGACCGCTACATCGCTGCGAACCCAACGAATGACGGCACGCCGTACTACTTCAGGGCTCTGGCAATGCGCGACGTGGGTAACTATCAGGGCGCGGTGGATGCCTTCACCACGTTCATCACGAATTATCCCAATCATCCGAGCTGGTCGGATGCCTGGGGTGACAAGGCTTACGTTCAGTGGTTTTATCTGGGGCTTTATCCAAACGCCGCGCAGACGCTGCTGGACTTTGTAGCCGCGGTTCCCAATTCATCTGTAGCAGTGGATTACCTGATGAGCGCGGGCCGCATTTACGAACGCGATAGCCGCCTGAATGATGCTGCCCTGACCTGGGCCCGCGTTGCCAATGAATACCCGGGCGATGCGCAGGCTCCTACCGCCATCTTCATGGCTGGCGTCGTTCAGTATCGGCAGGGAAGCTATGATCTGGCACTGTCATCTTTCAATCGCAGCCTCTCGCTCACAACCCAGCCAGCGGACCTTGCGCGCGCCTACCTGTGGATCGGAAAAACACAGCAGAAGCTTGGCGACAACACGGCCGCAGCCAATGCCTGGCAGCAGGGAGTGCTCAAAGACCCTGGCGGCTACTACAGCGAGCGCGCCCGCGACCTGTTGACCCAACGCGCACCGCTTGCTCCGCCACCCACGGAAAACACAGCCATTAACCTCGCAGCTGAGCGGAGAGATGCGGATGCATGGGTGCGGCTCACGTTCAATCTGCCCGCAGAAACAGATTTGACCGGTCCGGGAGCACTCGCACAAGACCCAAGGTTCATCCGCGGCACCGAGTTCTGGCAGTTGGGCCTGCTGGATGAAGCACGTCTCGAGTTCGAGAATCTGCGGGACGCTGTCAGTACCAATGCCGTGGATAGCTATCGCCTTGCCAACTATATGCTTGATATTGGGCTGTATCGCCCGGCCATCTTCGCCGCCCGCCAGACGTTGACACTGGCAGGTTTGGACGACCACTCCGAATCCATGATGGCGCCGCCATATTTCAGCCATGTACGTTATGGATTGTATTACGCGGATGTCATCGCGCCGGATGCCCAGACTGAAGGATTTGATCCCCTGCTTTTATACAGCATCATCCGACAGGAAAGCCTGTTTGAAGGATTCGTCCATTCGACCGCCGGCGCGCGTGGCCTCATGCAGATCATTCCGAGTACAGGTGGAAACATTGCCGCCGAATTGGGCTGGCCCTTTGGATACAAAGATGACGATCTCTACCGGCCGGATGTCAGCGTGCGCCTGGGTACGCATTATCTCGCCAAAAACCGTGATCTGCTCCAGGGCGACCTCTACGCCGCCCTCGCTGCCTACAACGGTGGTCCCGGCAACGCTATGCAATGGAAACAACTCTCTGGAGATGACCCCGATCTTTTCCTTGAAATCATTCGTTTCCAGGAGACACGAGATTATATTCGAAACATTTACGAGATTTATGTGATCTACCGGAGATTGTATGGGCAGGGTGGTTGATTCGTCCTGAGCGGAGCGACGAGTGCAATTCAAGGAGCGCGGTCGAAGGACGGACGATTGAAAGCGTAATTTCAATCTACGAAGGGCCCGCGCTTCGACTACGCTCACATCCTCCCGACACCGTACTTGCGTTCGGTGCAGGTGTGTCCTTTGACAGCGCGAATCTAAAAAAAGTTGACGGTCACTTTTGAAGTGACCGTCAACTTTCTTCTTAATCCATGTGAGCCAGGATTCTTTGATGCGCCGTCTGCACATCCATGTCCAGCACCGAGACCAGCTTATCCCGTCCGGACGCGCCTGCCACGATCTCCAGCTTGGATTTCGGCACCCCCAACACTGAAGACAGGAATTTGACCAACTCCTGATTTGCCTCCTCATCTACCGGCGGCGCAGCAATGTGGACCTTGACCGTCCCATCGCTTAACACACCAACGATCTGATTGCGGCTGGCCCGCGGCGTCACGCGCACTGCCAGTGCTGAACCACGTTGACCGTCATGCAAGTGAAATTTTCTGGGCATATTTACCTCAATTAAAGGGATTGCAAAAGACCAACCAGGATCAACTTAACAAACTGTACTGCGAGAATCAGAATGATCGGGCTGAAGTCGATCATGCCGGCCGTGGGAACAATATTGCGTATGGGGGCAAGAAACGGTTCGATGATGCGGTCCAGCGCCTGCCGCACAGGGTGATACGGGGAAATGAAATAAGATAAAAGAACGGATGCGATCACGACCCACACAAACAGGTCTGCAATCACCCTAATTAATAAGATCAAAGAAGCCATCCATCCTCCAGTTTATTGATATGATCGTGCTCCAACAATGGCCGTGCCCACGCGTACGAGGGTCGCGCCCTCCTGCACTGCTACCTCATAATCTGCACTTGTACCCATGGAAAGCTCAGCCCATGCAGAATCAGGGAACTGCTTCCTCAGAAAATCCTGCAAATTCCTCAGGCGCTGAAAGAACGGCTGTGAGAACTCCGGGGTTTCACCTAGCGGAGGCATTGTCATGAGTCCGTGCACCTCAAGATTCTTGAGGGCCAGCACAGACGCAATATTGTCCACCAGTTCTGGCCAACGTACCTCCTCCCAGGCGGGCCAGCCTCCCTTGGTCCCTTCACCACCCACGTTGAACTCGAGCAAAACGGGTAGTGTTCGGCCTGCCTTCTGGCAAAAACCATCCAGTCGTCTCGCGAGTTTCAGGCTATCGAGCGAATGCATGAAGTTAAAGTACTGAGCCACGAGTTCCGCCTTGCGGCTCTGCACGTGGCCGATCATGTGCCATTCTACCGCAGAATTTTTGGCGAGAGATTGAATTTTCGTGACACCCTCTTCCGGATAATTCTCACCCAAAATCTTGGCTCCGGCCTCGATAGCCGCCTGTGTGACTTTCAGCGATTGAGCCTTTGTGACCACCACCAGCCGGACTGACTCCGGCGACCGCCCCACTCTTCCTGCTGCAGCTGCAATTCTATCGAGCGTGGATAAATATCGTTCCCGTATCGATTTGACCAAATCATCCATGCAGATAATTTTACTCCCGCTTCTCTCTGGACCCGGGGTCTACCACTATCAAAGCAGTGTGTCCAGCGCCGTCGGTTTGATCAACTCCTCCGGACACAGATTCGCGCGGGTAAACGCGGAAAGCATCAGCATTTCTGCAGTAGGATTCTAATTCTCCAACCCAATCAACGCCCCAAAGCGGCCTGTTTTCCCCTTTTCCGCGCGATGTGAAAACCAATCGTCGAGGTGACAGGCGGTGCAGACACCGGCCACTTCGATTCTTTCCACGCCCGCCGCCTGCAACTGGATGTGATTCGCCATCCATAAATCGAGATAGATGCGGCCGCCGCGTGATTCCAGCAGGCGCTCGGCATCCTCTCCAAATGCATCCTGTACTCTGGTGATGACGTCCGGGCCGATCTCATAGTGGTCCACGCCAATGGAGGGACCGATGGCGGCGATGATATTCTCCGGTTTGCAGGCATACTGGGATCGCATCTTTTCAACCGCAACCTTTGCCATGCACTTTACGGTCCCCATCCAGCCGGCATGAGCTATGCCAATCACACCCTTTTTCGGATCATGGAACATCAATGGGACGCAATCTGCATAGCGCATGTAAAGCGTCACGGCGGGATTATCCGTCAAAATGGCATCGGCCTGGATCGGCGGCTCGTTTAGGTCGCGAGGCTCGCGGGTGCAGATCACGTCGGTGCTGTGGACCAGCCACACGTCAAAGATGGATGCGGGGTTCCGTCCCAGAGCATGGAAGGAGCGAATGCGATTCTCCTTCACGTGGGCAATGTCATCGCCCACCAGCCCTCCGACATTGAGTGAATTCCACGGCGCAGGGCTGACGCCGCCGCGTCTCGTGAAAACAGCCTGTGTGACCGAATGAGGGAAAGTTTCAAAGCTGAAGTAACGAATCCCATCCTGCTCGTGAAACGCCATTAGCCCGCCGCCTCATTGACCGCGAATTTCTTAATGAAGTATTGCCGTGTCTCGTTCATCGATTCTTCGATGCTGGGGTAAGCAAACCACGCCGTGGCAAAGCCAAACAGTGCACCGGTCAACACCCGCAGGAAAGGAGTACTTTCGCGATACGGAAGGATCGCGGCCAGCCAGTGCCAGTTGAACTGGCTGAAAAGCTGCGAAAATCCGTCGAGGCCAATGGGGCCAAGGCCGATCAGGATCCATAACCACCAGGGCAGGGATTTGATGCGGCGGCCGGTCAGTGCGAATAAGATGCCGAATAGCAGCATCGACCCGTAGATGGCAACGTCGCGCTCGCACAGCGCAACCTTGTATCCCAAGGTATCATTGCCAATGAAGGCGCGCGCATCAAAGCGGGTGGCGCTCATCGGGTCAGCCAGATTCTGGATACCGGTGACTTCTTCAAAGGTCTTCGCACCTTTCACACCGGCTTCCTTGAGCGGGTAATACGCCTGCTCGCCATACAGGAAAAAGGAGCGGAAGCCAAATTGGTGGCACAGCGGACTATACATTCTGTACAGCAGCCGCGCGGGGAATGTGGCGCCGGCCTTCATCAAGGTGGGAGCGAGGAAAGGCAACCCCACGTAGAACAGCATAAAAAGATTCAGGATGATCAAATAGCGTTTGGACATCCAGAAGCTAAAGCGATCTCCACCCGTTACATTCTTTCCCTTTTGCACGCGGACCTGGTATTTCTTGTCTCCGACCTGTTCCAGCTGGTCCCTGCGATCAGAGGCAGCACCCAGAGTCATTTGCAGGGATTGTCGAGCGATCGGCGCCTGCAGTTTATAAGGCCCAACCTCAATGACAGGGATGATGTCGGAGAATTTGGCTTGCAGCACCGGATCAGAGTCAATATCAACTTCGATCAGGCGATGAGGATAGGCAGTTCGTAGAGAGTCTAAATCAGCTTTCACCTGCTCGCATAAATGACAGTCCTTGCGCGTGTAAAGTGTTACGTTAAGCATTTGATGCCTCTAAAAGACCTGACAGGTTTTAGAAACCGGTCTGAGAAATTAAAGTCCAAAATTGAAATAGAAGAATTGTGCGCGCTGCGCGATCAATTCGAAGATCCCTGAGAACAGCATGATTCCTACAATGACCAGAATGACGCCCATAACAATCTCAACATATCGCATGACCTTGTTGTATTTACGCAGGATCGTTGTCACCCAGCCGATGCCGAAGGCAGCGACGAGGAATGGGATGGCCAACCCGGCAGAATAAGCTGTCAGCAAGGACGCGCCCAGCGAGATGGAGCCGCCGTTGATAGCGAGTGTGAGGATCGCACCCAGCACGGGTCCGACACAGGGTGACCATCCTGCGGAAAAGAAGACACCCATCAAAGCTGAGGAAAGATACCCAAGTCTTTGATTTGGGGCCTGGTTTACGCGGGTATCGTAGGCCAGGAAAGGGATATGGATCAGGCCGATCATGTTCAGGCCGAAGATCATGACGACAATGCCACCAATCTTTGCCAGCCAGAAGCGCGCGTCATACAAGAGTCCGCCCGCCAGCGAAGCTGCGACACCGAGCAGAACAAAGACCACACTAAAACCTAACACAAAAGCCACGCCGTGACTAAAAGTCACCCAGCGATTCGACTGGCCTTCTCCACCGGCGGCACGTCCGCCGAGATACCCGACATACGCCGGGACAAGCGAGAAGACGCACGGCGAGAGAAACGATGCTAACCCGGCCAGGAACGCGAGCCCAACGGTGATTTCAGAAAGTTCCATGATTCATCCTAAGAAGTGGTCAGTTCGCTGACGCTCACAGCGGTGCTGAATGCTCCGCCCACATTGGGCCACTCAAGGCGGGCCTCGCTCTGATCCAGTGAAACAAAAGGCGCCGTCCAACGGAAGATCCATTTCGCATCCTGCGGCAGGACATTGACGCAACCGTGCGAGCGGCGGACGCCAAAATCGTTGTGCCAGAAGACGCCGTGTATCGCCGCACCCGCGTTGGTATTAAAGAAGACAGGCCACGGCACCGCCATCGTATCGTAACCGCTATCTGAGCCGGTATTGGCCGCCATGTGAATGGAATAGATTTTCCAGGCAACAGCCTGATCACCAACCGGCGTCGAGAATGTCTCGCCATAGCCGCTGGAAATTCTGCAAAAGTATACTTCGTTGTTTCCCTCGAAACACGAAAGTGTCTGGTGTTCAGAGGTTGCATCGATCACGATCTTCTTGGTGGCAGGGTCGACCTCGGGGTTGATGGGAGAGACATCCTCATCTGTCAGCACTTTCAAGCCGGCCCCGTCCGCGAGGAACATGTCTCCATAACCATATCCATGGCCGGGCGATTCATTCACTCGATAATAAACGACGCCGGACGGATCCGGGTTCACTTGGTCAACCCAAATGACCTGTCCGTAATATAAACGTACAGGCTGGTTGGTCTGAAGCGTGTATTTGATCGCAGGAGAAATCGGCGCGTTCAGAAGCTGAAGATCAATATAGGGAACCGTCACTTCGGCCCAGAAGCCGGGCTTGCCAGCCGGTAAAGCGGTCAGCGGCGTGTTGGGGATATTTCGGACAGGCTGAAGATCAGCGGCATAGATATATCCATCGGGCGTCTCCACCCAGGTCTTATTGTTACGCCCCATCACTTCCGTGCCGATCACTTCACGCTGCCATACAACGACCTCATCCTGGCCAACATTTCGGATCGCGACCTCATTGGCATTGGGTCTCGGTTTCAGTTCTGTGGAATAGAAATTGGGAGTCACCGCTACTCGCCCCAGCCTGTCACCACCTGGGAACTGCGGCAATGCATAACCAGATGTAAACGCCTTGTTCATCGAGGGTCGGAAGGCCAGCGCGCCAAGTCCGAGGCCGGCCACTTTGAGAAAATCGCGGCGTGAGAATGATCGTTTCATTGTTTATCACCTTGGAAGAAATTCTGCCCAAGCATACCTGCAAACAAAACGAGCGTCAACGCCCCCGTGAGAGGTTGCTAATCTGGCCCCCTCCGCCCTTCGGGCACCTCCCCCAAATACGATACTAAAATCTGAGTTGACAATATGATTTCCGACATCGTATTTGGGGGAGGCTGGATGGGGGTCAAGAGGAAAAATAGCTTTCCAGGGCACGCAGGCAGGTAACACTTACTTTATGTCCCACTTCATCCTCGCAGTAGGTCACCTTTGCCCCTGCCCGTTCGAGCAGCTCATTGGACACGCGGGCGCGTTCCACCGGCACCATCTGATCCTTCGTCCCGTGCGCGACAAAAACCTGCTTGCCTTCCAGCGGTCTCCGGGCGATGATCTCCTCCGTGCCCAACGGGACGAAGCCTGCTAGCACAGCCATTTTGTGGATTCGCGTCGGATGCAGGAGCGCCATCACATTGACCATTGCCGCGCCCTGGCTGAATCCCATTAAATCAAATTGCTTCGCGTCGATCCCGACCGAGGAGCTGTACGCGTCGACCAGGGACAGTAAACTCTCTGAGGCAGGCTTAAGCGTCTCGAGGCTGTGCCGGCCGGAAGTCTCAGGTTGATGCGGACGCCAGGAATATCCACTCGGCTCGCCTGCATACGGTGCGCGCGGTGCAACGATCCAGTAATCGGATGGAAGCCCGCGCGTGAAGACCCACATGGAATTCTCATCGCCGGTCCAGCCGTGGATGAGGACCATCAGTCTTTTTGGATTTGGTGACGGGCGGACGCGCAAAATCCAGCCTTGAAATGTGATGAGTTCAGTGTCAGTCGCGATTTGCACGTTTTTCAATCCATTCCAGAATTTGAAGCGAGAAAATGATCAGGCCAATGGGTACGGCCGCACCCAGCAGGCACAGCAGACCCATCATCGCCGCGCCGGGGCCATAAATCCACCAGATCAGGCCGGTGCCAATGATCAACAGCAAAAGCCCGGCGCCGATCGCCAGGCGTACATTCGTCTGCTTTGCATAGCCCCGAAGATCGCGCGTCATTTGGCAGTCTTTAAGAGCATTCGGCTAAGGCGGCCGCGCCAGCCCATTTTCTGACGCAACTCAGGAAGGATCGCATCCACGGCCTCCTCGCCCAGGCGGGCCACCTGATGCACATCCACAACATCGAGCGTCATGATATGCGTGATGGCCGGGCGGATCAGAATATCCGGCGCATCCATCTTGAGGCGGTAATCGGCAAGCGCACGGTCCACCACGTCCAGAGAGCGCAGGAAGATATCAAAGGCCCTGGCGTAATTAGAGCGCGCCAGCCTTTCCACAATGGGACGTGGGATGTAACTTGGCATCTGAATGGGTATGGACCACGTTCTTGCCACGCCGCCCAGTGGCTCTGTGAGACTCACGGCAACCACAGGAACCTTTGGAGCAAGCGCGCGTGCGACACTGACCGGGACAGGATTCAGCACAGCGCCATCGATCAATTCCCAGTTTTCGATGAAACGCGGAGGAAAGATCCCGGGCAGTGCAATCGTCGCCATGACGGCGTCCACTATACTGCCTTTCGAAAGGATCACTTCGCAGCCGCAGTTCAAATCCACGGCGGTCACCGCACATGGGATGACCAGATCATCGAAGGTCTTGTCGCCGAATATCTCCTTCAGCCAGCGCTCCACGCTCGAGAGACCCAGCAGGGCCGGGCCATCGGTTGGAAGGCGACCATACAGCCGGGTTTGATCCTGATTCGCAAATATCTCCTCGATCTCATCGGGAGAATGGCCAGCCGCATAGAATACAGCGACCAGCCCACCAAAACTCGAACCAGCCACTGCACGGATGCGAACCCCTTCCTTCTCAAGCCGTCGAATGACACCGATATGGGAATTTCCTTTGGCCCCGCCGCCGCCCAATGCAAGAGTGATATCTATCGTATATAGTGATAATCGCGCCAGTGCTCGTTTATTCGGAGCGAAATAGGTTGTATTGGTCGCTGTCATAGTATCCTTCATAAATCAACTTCTTCTCTATATTAACGGACAACATGGGGTCTACGTTTCAAACCTGAATTCCGTCTGCAAATAAAAGGGCCGCAATTTGCTCGCGGCTCTCATGATAGGCGCTTCCGGTCAAGGAGTCCAGTCGTAGACCTCCCCGCTAAGATTTAAGGGAATAATCTGGCAGTTCTCCAGACCGATCAGACCCATTACGGGCTCATCGGTGGGTACATCGGTGTTTAGAATCCCGATCATCAGCCATTTCCCATCCGGTGACCAATGAGGGTGTACCATCACCCAATTGCCAAGATTGCCGATCAGCTTGCGCTCGGTACCATCGAGATTGGAGACATATAGGCTGTATGAAAAGGTGCTCACACGCTCGAGGAACGCAACATGATTCCCATCCGGCGATATGGCAAACGATGAGGCCTTGGCGTTGATGGCAAACAGATCTGTGATCCCACCAGAGGCAAGGTCCAATTTCCTGAGCAAAATACCCTGCTGTGTATCTACACCGTAGAAGAGACTTGCGCCATCCGGAGCCCAGTCTACTAACTGTTCATACTCGCCGCCGCTGGTGACCTTTTGCAGGCCGCTGCCATCCGGGTTGATGAGATACAGGTTGAAGTCATCGATCCGGATAAAGGCCAGGCGCGTCCCGTCGGGTGACCAGCGCGGGTCGTAATCGTTGTTATTGGTATTGGCGACCATGTAGGACTGCCCGGTCGTGAGATCAGCAACGTAGATTCCATTTTCCCAGGCGTAGGCTGCCCGTGTGCCATCCGGTGAAAGGGAGGGCCATACACCGTTTCCAACCACTTGCCTGTTACTACCATCCAGGTTGGACACCACAACGCCATAATTTTCCGGTTGAGGTTTTTGGGCGTACTCTGCAACAGGCCCATAGGAAATGACTTTGCCGCTGAGATCCGCAGGAAGCTGTATCGGGTTGGCGACTGCTGATTGCCACGCATCAAGTGTCAGGCAGCCCTGAGGTGCTTCAGTGGGAGCAGGCGCATTTGAGGAATCGGGCTGCCAGTCCAATGTCCACTCTTTGGTTTGGCCATAGAGGGAGGGGTTCGAAAGAACAATTTTCAGTTTCCCCTTGGGCAGCTCAGCATAAGCCAATCCGATTCCCCATGTTTTCGATACATCTGCGTCACCGCCTCCCCCACCCCCGGAGCCAAGAGCTGTATATCCTTCAATGTCCACGGACAGACCGCTTAATTTGCCATCGGGCGAGACGAATGAAAAGTAATAACCATCCGCATTTGCACCATGCATCGGCGGCGTTACACTGATTGAGACCAGAGTGAATGTATAACCGGCTAATTGAATTTCCTTATTCAACTCCCAGGTCTGGCCGGCTTGTGGATTGGGACCTGCGTCGAATTCAAACTCAACCTTCGAGCCGGTGGTATCGTTGGAAATATATTGAACAGGATAGGTGATCCGAAGAGGTGGGATGAATCCCTTGGCAACCTTTACGGCCCATTCCTGAGTGTCTGGTGAAGTTGGTATTGGCAAATCAATATCCTGCGGAAAATCCCAGAAGACTTCCTGGTGATTGCCATCCGTGAGACGCAGCCCCTGCGGAGACCAATTGCCGCCCTGAGAGATTGCAGGCAGTCTGAATTGTCCAATCAGGAGATAACTATCGCTTGTAGCAATCACCTTGGTAATGGATAGCGGATTAGTTTCCGCCTGGCCATTCCCCGCATCCGGCGCTGGAGAAGGTGTGTATTCGATCACCGGCAGCACGGTAAATCCCGGCGGTGCAGGGACAAAGTGCAGAGGCAATTCCCAGTTTTCAGGGAGAACGCCGGGCAGAACATCCTGAATGCAGGGCACAAGCAGAGTGGCATCGTTCACATCCGCCGGGATCGGTCCATAGGAAAAACTGTCCTCATATCCGCTTCCCCAGCCGTTACCATGTCCACCCGTCAACTCCCGGATGGAACCATCAGGCAATTTAAGTTCCGCGGACATGCCGCAGGCAGGTACATCTTCAGTGTGGGCGAGTTTATCGAACGGGACATTTTCGATGGTGAATAGGATCGTGGTTTTATCCGAACTCAGCACGGCTTCTTTGACCGTGATCGTGATGCCGTCCCGCGTTTGGGAGACCGGCTCCGCCAGCACACGCAGCGGACTCTGGCTTTCCACCAGCCCCACGCCGGGGATGTAACCAAACAGCCGCTTCATGGCCGCCACGACAGTGGGTGAGGTGGCAAGCAGGCCGATCAGCACTGCGGCGATCGCCAACCCAAAAGCCCAGACCCATTTCCGTTTTGATCTTGCAAACATCTGCTGTTGCTCCTGTTCCTTGAGTTTGGAATGCAGTCCACGCTCGAGCCGCGAGACGAACTCCGGCCGCGGTTCAGGAGAGGCATAGAAATCCTGTAATTCTTTTTCCAGATCGTCTGGCAACCGGGGAGTTGGTTTCCTACTCATTGCTTTTCTCCCAATTGGCTTTCAGCCAATCCAGAGTTCGATAGAAAGTCATTTTCACTGAGCCTTCACTTCGGCAAAGGAGCTTCGCAATCTCCGAGAATCCCAGCCCTGCGGCAAACCGCAGACGCAGGATTTCGCGGCGATCATCGTCCAGCTTATGCAGCAGGCCATTCAAGTGCGCGTGCGCTTCCGTTTGCTCCAGGGTAATTTGCGGGTCAGGGGAGTCATCGGCGATTTCATCAAGCGGGTCGTTCGGTCGCTGGCGGTAGAGATCGATCAGCCGCCGCTGTGCAATGGTGAACAGCCAGGCTGCGAACTGTCCGCGCTCGCGATAGGAGGCCAGTCCTTCGAGGGCATCGGTGAATACCTGTGCAGTCAAATCTTCCGCATCTTTGGCATTTCCAAGGCGATGATACAGGTAGCGATAAAGCGGCGTCACGTAGCGTCTGTACAGAGTCGTGAAGGCCTCTGCGTCGCGGTGCGCTTCCTTCGCAAGCGTTGCATCGTCCAATTGGGAATAGTCCATGGCGGGCAATGATGTGGATTGCATTCACCCTGTATATCGGTGGAGAAGAGGAAAAGTAACAAACAGGTGACCGTCACCTGTCCAGATTATTTCGAGGGGCGGATAAACATTGCGCCCACCACCCCGCCCACAACCGCTACCATCACGACGATCCCAGCCCACAGGCCGGCCGTGGAAGAGCCAGGTTTTGTTTTCGTGACAGCCGAAGGTGTGGCCGCCGGCTGAATCGTCATCGTAGGGAAGCCGGGGCGGACCACGATTTGAGTCGGTGTCCCGGTCGAGAAAGGAGTTTGGGAAGAGCGAGGCGTCGCCGAAGCTGGCGGTGGCTGGGTCGCTGCTCTCTGGACAAGTAGAGTCTGGCCCTCATAGATGGTGGTCTCTGCCCCGAGATTATTCCAGGCGCGAATCTGATCAATCTTTACACCGTACGTGACGGCAATACTCCAAAGCGTTTGACCAAACCGCACTTTATGGAATACATCTCCATCAGGGCGCGCTGTGCTGCGGGCCACAGGGATGATGTACTCTGAAATCAGCGAATTCCCACTGCTGGCGCCAGCTACGGCACCGGAAGCCACCTGCGTCAAAATATCATAGGCTTCTGATTGCTGCAAGCCACTGCTGGTGCGGAGAGCTGTATCGATCACCACATAAATCTGGTCACCAACTGCTACGCCCGCGCCGATGTCGCTGCGGTTCTGGGAAAGCATCGTATTGGTATGGAGATCGTCGCTAAGCCAGAATGAAATGGCTTCATCCACCGTAGAGGCGGCCACCCAGTTTTCGGAGCGATAGCCGTCGAGAGTCAGATCGCCAGAAAGAGGATAGCCCAGCATGATCAACTGCTGACCCAGAGTAATCCCGTTCGGTCGCGCGTGACCGACCGCGCCTTCGCTGGCGGCCAGGGCATTCGCCTGCTGTTGGGCGACCTGCGTCAAAATAGGATGGACGGATAACGGGGCCAGTCCATATGTGAGGCGTAAGGTATTGACCGCATCGATAATCCCAGCCGGTGTGACGATGCCATCCTGCTTCAGCTCCGGACGGGCAAAAGCTCCTTTTAGCGGAAGCAGGCAGACAGTCAGGGCAAGAAGCGGGATGGCTGCAAACCAGATTCGTTTGTTCATGTCGATGTCCAACCCGGGTGGAACAATCTCTCAGATTCGGATCACGGTGTAGCAGTGGGCGTCGGCGTGCTGGTCGGCGGACCTTCCGATGTGGCAGTCGCGGCCGGCGTATCTGTTTCCGGCTCTCCCACCTGGATCGAAACGACCAGCGTGGCGCCAAACATGTGGCCCTCCGCATCTGCCAGACGCCAGTAGCTCTTATAAGTTCCGGGGGTCCGCGGCGCCGTTAGACCAATCGAAAGTTCTGACCAATCCAACGGTGTGACCAATCTTTGGATTTTTGTTGGTCCTGAACCCATGGCATCACCCACAGGAGTTAATGCGTACTGATACATCCAGTTACAGGTTCCGGTGTTTTGTACTTTCCAGGTCTTGGTAAAATCCTGTCCTTTTTGAATGACCGTCCCGGCTGGAATCGTGACGTCACGGATGAAGGCAAGGTTATTGCATCCATAAGCCAGTGCGCCCGCGTTTGGCGTGGATGTGTAAAATGTACCGGTGGGAATCGGGGTGCCAGCAGTGGTAGTCCAATAAAAGATGGTGGATGTCGCTGAAGCTACCGGCACAAGCGAGGGAAACGGGCTTGGAGTGGAATAAGGGGTTTGAGTGCTGGTGGCCGTGCTCGTAGCCGGTGTGACCATTGCTGTTTGAGTCTGGAAAAACGCCGCCACCATCGTTCCCACGCCCTCTGTCAGCGCAATATTCACATCATCTGGGGTTGCGGTCTCAGCACCACAGGCAGAAAGAGCAATCATAGAAATAGCAAGCACGATCCATACTTTTTTTCCAAATTTCATGGGTCCTCCAGGGGACTATGATACTTGAAGAATCCCTCCTGTGGCGAAATTCTCATCTTTTGTGAAGTCAGGCACTATATGTGCGCAGGAAGCTCATTTTTCAAGGCCCGCAGGAGGGCATCAATATCCTGTTCTGTGTTGTAACCCTGAATGGATACACGAATCAGCTTGTTTCCGTTCCAGTCAATGAGCGGGACTTCAATGCGATATTCCTTGTATAGCCGTTCTTTCAACAAAACGAGATCAGTATTGGCTGGCAGGGGCACGGAAACCATTTGTCGGAACCAGCCCTTACGGGAGGCGTGAAGCGGAGAGAGGCCGGTCAATGTGCAGATTCGGTTTTGTGCTTCCACCGCCAGTTCATGGCAGACGACGCGGACACTTTCCCAATCATGTCCCTCCTGAAATCGAATCGCGGCAGGAACCGACAGGAACGCAGCAATGTCGCGCGTCCCCCACCATTCGAAGTAATCCACGAAAGTACTGCCACTTGGCATTTCGGACTCATAGCCCCATGAGACGACAAGAGGCTTGAGGAGACTCTGCATCTGAGGCCGGGCGTAGAGAAAGCCTGCACCTTTTGGCGCGCAGAGCCACTTATGAAGGTTGCCGGCATAGAAATCTGCGCCGAGAGAATCCAGTTGAAGGGGAATTTGGCCGGGTGCGTGTGCACCGTCAATGATCGTAATGATTCCCGCTTCACGCGCACGGTGAACAATCTCTTCTACCGGGAAAATGATGGCGGTCGGCGAAGTGATATGGCTGAGGAAGATCACCCGTGTGCGCGACGTTACACCACGCCAGAAATCTTCGACGAATTTTTCTTTTGAGACCATCGGCGTGGGAATCGCCTGATTGATGTAAGTGAAGCCGTGTTCCTTCGAGAGAAACCGCCAGGTCCGATCGAGCGCGCCATACTCATGATTGGTAGACAGCACCTCAGCGCCTGCATCCAACTCGAGCGAATGCGCAACGATGTTCAGAGCGATGGTCACGTTCTGGGAATAGATCACGTTGTTTGCACTGGTTCCCAGGTAGTTTGCAAGCTCTGTGCGCGACTCGGCCATGAGTGCATTATGACGTCGCCCCAGAAATTCCACCGGCTGATTCTCCAATTCTCGCTGCCAGCGCTGATACACGTCAAAGACGGGTTTCGGTGTTGCGCCAAAGGACCCGTGGTTGAGGAAGATAACATCCGGATCCAGAAGAAAATGTTCTTTCAGAGATGACATGAGACCATTATATGGGAAATCATTCCTTCAAGCTAAAGGCAGCCGGGCAGGGTGGAAGTATTTTGCCCACGGTGAAAGCGCCCGAAGAGATGCGGGAGATCGTCTGCCGGAACTCCAATTCCTGTGTCGGTGACATGGACCAGCACCCCTCGTCTTCAGATTGGAGGGAGGGGTTGATCGCGTCTCCCCCTTCCGTGAACTTGAGCGCGTTCTCGGACAGCTCTCCGGAACCCGACAATAGTCCTATTGTCTATACCCTTACAAAGTAGTATAATGAAACTAACAGTTTTGTAAGCTTATTGGCGTGCTCCGATTATCCCAGAGTGAATTTTGAGTTGGAGGGTTAAGAGTGCATAAGCGTACGGAAGCCGAAAGTTAATATTTGCACGCCTCAAGAGCCGACATCAGCCTGTCTGCTCTTTTTTCCAGCGCGAAATGGAATACCGGGGTAAAGAGCGCTCAGCACTCTCTGAAACAGCACGTTAGATGTAGGATGGAGGTCTTGGGGAGAACTCTTACCAACGTGCAGTAAATGTGGAGGTCGTTTGTCGAATTCACGCTACTGTTAGCAGATTAGTTACTAGGTGTGATAACCGAGATACCTGGGGTGTTTATTATTGGTGTGAACAATTTAGCAGCGCTTGTTTAGAGGTGGAAAATTCTTCTCCGTGGAGATGCCGCGTTGCACGTTCAGAATTGCAGTTCTATTTTCTCAGAGAAACAATGAATATCTTGATTACAGGAAATCTTTCCTCTCTTGCCGCGACCTTTATTGAAGAACTCACAAAACGGAAGCATCGCCTAGTCCTGGCATCTGACGACGCGGATAAATTAGGCATTAAATCCAGCGGAGCAATTGTACATTCTGTTAATCCTGCGGGGGATCTCTTTAAAGACGCAATGTCAGCGTACGGTTTCGATGTCGTCATATTCATCTCTACGCGCGAGGAGCGCTTATCAGAGGAGAAGGATCTCAATACGGGGCATCAGCTTGATGGTCTATGGAACGTCCTGGAACTCTGCAAACACAGAAAGCTGAAGCACTTTTTCTACATTTCCTCGACCGAAGTGTACGGGGACAGTCAGGATGTGTCTGAGAACGCGGTACCTCAGCCTGCCTCCCTAAACGGGTACACCCTGTTGGCCGGGGAACAGTACTGTCGGATCTATCACGATAAATTCGGAGTGAACACGACCATAGTCCGGCTTACGAATATCTATGGGCCTCAGGAAAAGAGCGGCCTGCTCTATCGCTTGATCATGGCCTGTAACGGCAAAGGCAAGGCCAGCCTGCCGGTTCGTGAGGATAGCGAAATCAGCCTGCTCCATGTGCTCGATGTTACAGACTTTCTGATCCGCGCCATCGATGAAAAGTACACATCAGATTCGATGGTAGTAAACCTATCCTCTTCAAAATCTTTCAAGTACTCTGAACTTACTGGAATGCTCCAAAAGTATTATCCATCGTTGGCATTGACCTTTGCGGATGAGGATGATCTTCATACGCGACCTGCAAAAGTTTCGTCTGCCAGGCGCATCTATGACTGGGTTGACACTTATACCTTTGACCAGGAACTGGAGCATCTTCTGGAAATATTTCACGGCGAACGCTTGCCAAAAAAATCCGGGCTGGATGCAATCACCAGGAGGTTGTCCAACTACCCTGAATTCCTAAAATGGATTGAGTTAATTGCAGGCACCGTGTTGATTCAGTTGCTGAGCCAGATGACTGGCACATTGATCCAATTCAAGTATGTGGACTTCCGACTGCTCTTCGTTGTCATAATGGGCTCCATCTACGGCATGCAGACCGGTTTGTATGCCGCGATCCTCGTGAGCATTTCCATTTTATATACCTGGATGGAGCTGGGCTTTGATTGGGCTCTGCTGATTTACAACGTCGGGAATTGGCTTCCCTTTGCGCTCTATTTTACAGCAGGCATGATCACGGGATACAACCGTGACAAAAACGAGAATCAACTCACAAACGCGCAGAAGCGGACGCGTCTTCTGGATGATAAATATTCGTTCCTGTACGGGGTATTTAACGACATTCGTAAACTCAAAGATGAATTTCGGGAGCGCTTGCTGGGTTATCGGGATAGTTTCGGAAAGATATTTACGATCACCCAGGAACTGGACCAATTGCAGGAACAGACGATCTTTTTACGCGCGCTCAGCATACTGGAGGAACAGATGGACAACAAGAGCATCGCCATCTATTCCCTGGATGAAAACAGAACCTATGCAAGGCTTGAAGCGAGTTCGGCACCCCTCAAAACCAGGCTCTCGAAATCCCTCGATCTATCGGATTATCCGGAAGTTAGGCCGTATATCGAACAGGGGAAGATCTTTCAAAATACAAGCTTGCTGCCGGATTATCCTGCTTACCTGGTGCCTGTTTTCAATAACACTTATCCTTTTAATGTTCCCGCAGCCATGATCGTCGTTTGGTCTGTGAAGTTTGAACAGTACTCAACGTACTACTATAACTTGCTCAAGGTGCTTTGTGGCTTGATCGAAGCTTCTTTGGTCCGCGCCACCCTCTTTTCGAATGCAAATTACGAGCGAACGTATCTGCCAACGACCAAAATATTGACCCGTCAGGCCTTTATGGAAACCCTCAAAATACGGGTTGAAATGAAGAAGAACAGGGTGTCTGATTTTCAGCTGGTCGTCATGCAGAGCCCTGACCATCGCTTTGAGGCGATCTACCCGTGTTTAGCTGAGGAGATTCGTGCCACAGATGTCATTGGTGCGTGCACCGACGGAGATTATTATATTCTGCTCGCTCAAGCCGATAAGCTGGCAGCACAAGACGTTGTGAAGCGGCTGGCCAGACATGGAATTCAGAGCAGGCTTGTTGACGCCAATCAAATCTTATTGGATTGAGCGCACCCATGCGTAGAGAACAGGATCCACAATGACCGCGCTATCTTTTTGGAGGGTCTGTTCAAAACTCCTTGAAGGGACTCAAGCGAAGTGACCGGTGAACATTCAGTCTGAATTACTCCTCATTCTTGTTCTTGTCGCGGCGGTCCTGGTATATGCGATTCTGATCTATTTCGGAAAATCGCAGTTGCGGAAAGAACACATCCTCCCATTATGCCTCATTCCTGTGTTCGGGCTGCTCATGGCGCTGATGATCGAATTCATGATCCGGTCGGGCAAACAAGGGATGAGAACCCTGGATTCCGAACACGCTCCTGCTGATGATGAGATTCTGTGGACCACGTTGAAAAGTTTCCGTGAACGGCGTGATTTGGTTCCGCTGGAAGAGGCAGTCCTGATAGATGAGGTAAAAGTACGAAGAAGGTCCATGCTTGAGACTTTATATTCCGATCCATTCAACTATTTAGCGGTACTGAATACGGCCAAATATAACGAAGATGTGGAAACCTCGCACTATGCCACCACGACCATCTCAAGGGCACAGAAGAATTTTCAGATTTCCATTCAAAGGCAGGCTTCCGAAGTTGAATGTCATCTCGATGACCCGGCGGCCCTGGACGCCTATATTGAAATGCTTGGGAAATATATCCAGAGCGGCCTGCTCGAAGAGAATCTCTTAAGAAATATGCGTATGGTGTACGCAAAGGCACTGGATAGAAAGCTTCGTATGGTGAAAGATGATCGAAATGCGCTCACTGAGAAGCTGAGGAACGCGATTGAACTGCAGGATTATTCCTGTGCCTCTGAGACAAGCCAACTGCTAAGAGAATATTGGCCGGAAGATGAACAGACCTGGATCGAAACTCTACGTGTTTGTGTTGAAGGCCTGGATCGCACACAATTACAAGAAATCATTCAGGAAATTCAAGCTCGGGAAATCATTTGGACACAACAGGGCAGGGAGCAGGTTGGGCCATGGGTGAAAGCATGACAAAATGAGAAGAGCATACAGTTCGTCAATGCTTCTACTGCCTCTGGGGATCCTGATCGTATTGGCCTCGTTCCTGTTGGTGGCAAATGCCGGCGTTCGGTACAGAACCAGCCTCCCCTCCATGGATATTTTGGCGCCCGCGGCTGTGGATAATCAAGGGTACTTCCCCGATAAGCCAGTTGACGCACTCGTAATGTATGATTCCAATGCGTTTGCCGGCATTGAACATGTTGGAACGGTTCTGGATGTATTGGACAGCATGCAGGTGAAATATGATGTGTTCGATGTGGATCGTGGCGGGGACTATGACTTATCAAAATATCGGAACGTTGTAATATCCTTTATCGACCTTGATAAGTACGCCGATCATATCCCCGGACTCATGACGTGGGTGGAGAATGGAGGTCAACTCCTGTTCTCCATTCGGCCCGATCCGTCCGATACTTTTAACGGGATGTATCGCAAGCTTGGCATTGTGTCAAAAAGCGATGGATTGATCGTCGCCAGAGGCGTTAGCTTTACTTCCGACCTGATGCCCGCAGCGGAGGGGCTTCAGCTGGGGGCCGACTTTATTGCCAGCAACAGTTACTTCGTCGAGCTCGAGCCGTACTGCAAGATTTATTTGAACAGCGCAGATGCGTTGAAGGTTCCTCTTCTTTGGGAATGTAAATTTCAGAAGGGTCACTTTGTGGTTTTGAATTCGGACCAATTCAACAGCAAAAGTGATCGGGGTGTGATTGGCGCAGCCTACAGCCTCTTGCAGGATGTCTTTGTTTATCCGGTCATTAATGGATCGATATACTTCATCAATGAATTCCCCAGCCCGATCCGGCAGGAGGCGAATGATTTCATTGCCAGCCAGTTCGGCCGGGACATCCAGAATTTCTACATCAATGTCTGGTGGCCGGATATTCAGCAATTGTCCTACAAGTATCAGATCAAATATACTGCAGCCTTCCTGGAGACATTCAACGACGCAGTTGTACCGCCGTTCGATAAGAAGTCAGAGAATGAAAAGTACCAGTATTTTGGAGGCTTAATACTCCACAACGGCGGAGAAATCGGATTACAGGGATACAACCACGTCCCGCTGTGTTTGTCGGATGATGCAGTGAATCAAAAGCTCAGTTATCCAGATTGGCCTGCTTTTGAGTCGATCGAATTGTCTGTTTACGAAGCCTATAGTCTTACAAGGGCCATTTTTCCGGAGAATCGAATAACCACATATATTCCTCCATCCAACATCCTGTGCCCGGCGGCCCGTCGCTGGCTGCGGCAGGCTCTGCCGGATTTACAGGTGATCTCCAGTCTATACCTGCCTGGAGAGGGAGGGCTGGCCTATGAACAGGAATTCTCGGAAGCCGATGATGGGATCATTGAGCTTCCCAGGATCATAGGCGGCTATGATCCGACCAGCTATATGCGCTGGGCGTCCATCAACGAACTGGGGCTTCACTATATCAACTCGTATTACATATCCCCAAGCGATGTATTGTCAGATGCACAAGGTCCTCAGAAGGGCTGGGCATATCTGCATGATCAATTTGAACAGTATGTAAAGTGGCTTGACGAAAGCGCACCTGGATTGAGAAACCTGACTTCCCTGGAAGGCGGGATGGCTGTTCAACGTTTTGCCAGGCTGGCTGTAGATACCAGGACCACAGAAGACCGGGTTGAGATATCCCTGGGAAATTTCTACGATGAAGCCTGGCTTATGATGCGCAGTTCAAGAACACCAGGCTCAATCGATGGTGGAGTCATTACACCAGTTACATCCAACCTCTATTTGATACAGGCGCTGAAGCAGCAACTCATTATCACGTTCGCGGAGTAGATGTTGAAGATTTGTTTTGTTCTGGAAGGCAGTTACCCGTACGTTCGAGGCGGTGTATCTACGTGGGTAGATAGCTATATTCGTTCCATGCCGCAGCACGAGTTTGTTCTATGGACCATCATTGATATGGAGAGCAAACAGGGCCGATTTGCGTACGAGTTGCCAGAGAACGTTATAGAGGTACATGAAAACTGTCTGGGCTCCTCTCTCATGCTCCGCATTCACAAGAATCCAAATCTTAAGTTTTCTGAGAAGGAAAGAGAGGCAGTGTATCAGCTGGTCCGATGCAAAGAACCAGATTGGCGCGTAATCATGGACAGCTTCTCTGAGCGATCGAGCAAGCCTGTCGAGCTTTTTCTGAGTGAGGAATTCCTGAGCATCCTAAAGGAATATGCGCGGGAGGAATTCCCAGATGCAGGTTTTAAGGACCTGTTCTGGACGGTCCGTTCCATGCTTCTACCGTTACTCTATCTGATTGGGCAACCCACGCCGGTAGCGGATCTTTATCACAGCCCTTCCACAGGATACGCTGGCGTGCTGGCGGCCCTTGGCTCCATGAAACATAACAAGCCTTTAGTATTGACCGAACATGGAATCTATACACGGGAAAGAGAGGAGGAGTTACTAAGATCGGATTGGATCATGCCGGCCTTCAAGGACTTCTGGATATCCATGTTCTTTATGTTCTCCAGGTTTGCATACAGACGCGCCCATCAAGTGACTAGTTTGTATCACCGTGCGAGCCTGATGCAGCAGGAACTCGGCTGTCCGCCGGAGAAATCAGCGGTTGTCCGGAATGGACTCAGTTTAGACTCCTTCGAAGCGATACCGGAGAAGCTCTCGGACGGTTGGGTGGATATCGCTGCAATTGTACGCTTTGCGCCGATAAAGGACCTCAAAACCCTCATCTATACGTTTTCGCGCCTGAAATGTGAATATGAAAAGGTCCGCCTGCACATCATTGGCGGCATCGACGACGAGGAGTATCACCAGGAGTGTCTGGAATTGATTAAGTATCTCAAAGTTGATGACATCCTCATTCCTGGAATCGTCAGGACCACTACTTATCTTGAAAAGATCGATCTTACAGTCCTGACCAGCATTTCTGAAGGGCAGCCCTTTGCCGTTCTGGAATCCATGGCCGCCGGGCGCCCCGTTGTTGCCACAGATGTGGGTTCGTGTCGGGAACTGATCGAGGGGGATGCTGATGATAAATTTGGCCCGGCGGGAATCTGCGTGCCGCCGATGCATCAATCCAAGCTCTTACAGGCCTTGATGGAATTGTGCGAAAAGGAGGCGGTTCGGAAAAGCATGGGGTGGGCTGGAAAACAAAGAGTAAGGCGTTACTATGAGATCAGCAACATGATCAATAACTACTTGAAAGTATATGAAAAGGCGATCGCGACATGGCAGGAATCGGCTTCGAACTAAAGAAATTATTTGCAAGAAACGGGATCATCCTCAATGTCAGGGCGAATCTGTACGCAAGCCTCGTGGTTGCCGGTCCAACGATCATGGGCGGAGTCCTGCTGCTGGGGGCGAAATTTGTGTCCGGATTGGGAGGAGCATCCAACCATCAACAGGACTTGATCGTAGTGATCATCACCTACTCCCTTTTGTTCTCATTGCTCTTATCCAGTTTATTGCTCTTCGTGCTCGCCCGCTATGTCGCAGATATGTTGTATATCAAGGCATACGAACGTATCCTGCCATCCATGTATGGTTCGATTTCCCTGCTCCTGGCAGTGGGGGCTGTTTTATGGTCCTTATTTCTTTTGTTCAGCAAAGTGGAATTTCGATACGGCATCTTTTCATTCATCCTGTTTTCCGAAGGACTCATGGTGTGGATCCAGATTAACTATGTTACGGCCATCAAGGAATATCGGAGCATCCTGATTGGTTTTATGATCGGGATCCTGCTCGGATTAGGTGTTGGCCTGATGCTGGTTATGTTGAAGCTCGATGTGGTTGCCTCCGTCCTCGCAGGTGCGTGCATTGCGTATGGGATTCTGATCGTTGACTTCGCATTTGTTCTGCATAAATTCTTTCCGATCGGTTCCGGTAATCCCTTTAGGTTCCTCGAATGGCTTGATGAATATCCTCATCTACTGTTTATAGGCTTCTTTTCCACTCTCGCTCTTTTCGCTCATCTCATGATCATGTGGGCCAGTCCGTGGGGAAAGTCGGTTGTGGGGCTATTCTATTATGCACCTCAACATGATATCCCGGCTCTTTTCGCATTTGTGACGAGTCTTGTAACCACTGTTAATTTTGTCACCTCCGTGGAGGTTAATTTCTATCCGAAATACCGCTTGTACTTTCGCCTGCTAAATGGAAATGGCTCCCTGAACGACATCGAAAGGGCACATGCCGATATGATGGAAGTTCTCAAACAGGAGCTTCTCCATCTGGCTATTCGACAGGTTTTTGTAACGATCTTTTCTGTCATTGTCATCGGCGAGGTGCTGGTCTATTTCCCGCTCGGGTTCACGTCAGTCATGATCGGCACATTTCGCGTCCTGGCGGTTGGCTATGGAGCCTATGCCATTGGGAACAGCCTGATGTTATTCCTCTTATATTTTGCGGGCAATGAGGATGCTATGTGGTCCGTCATACCCTTCTTATTGATTAATGTGATTGGCACGGTTTATACAGTTACCTTGCCGGAAGCCTATTACGGCTTTGGATTTGTGGCGGCCAGTGTGATCTACTATCTGGTTGCAGAATCAAGACTGTTTTCTTATACAGCCCGCCTGGATTTTTTTATATTGACCAAGCAACCTGTGTTTCTTGCGAAAAAGAGAGGATTCTTTTCCCGTCTGGTAGGGCGGCTGGAGCCAAAGCCAGCCGAAAAGTATCCTTCTGCGGCACAGTGAAAGTTGCATAATGGAATTGACATTGATTTTGTCATGAGGCATGCCATGAAAAATATTCTCAAAATCCTGTTCATGACCGTGACGGGGCTGTTCCTGATATACGTTGCTCTATTGAGCCTCTCGTCCGCTGAGGCGGTTGATCAGAAGTTGAATGTGGCCACCCTCATTGCCACGCCTGATAATGCAGTGGTAAAAGAGGCCGTTCAGGACATAGACAATCTGCCGCTGAAAGACAATCCCGCCCTCTATGCAGATGACGCGCCGGATTCGGTCGTCTACATGTACGTCACCATACGAAAGGGAGATGCCTCCGACAACACGAACCACACCTGGCAGGAGGTCAATGAGTCCGTCAAGTGGGAAGGCGTCGCCCCGGTATATGGGGCTGTGGTTGCAAGGGCAGAAGCGATTCTTCAAATCGGAGATGAGAACGGGCCAGTTCCGGGGGAACTGGGCTACGAGGATCTTGTTCCAAATGCCACCATCCAGATCCGGGGCAATTCGACCACGGTCAAGCCCCAGAAATCGTATAAGATCGAGCTCCGGTCGAGGGCCGGAAAATGGCGAGGGCAGACAACAATCAACCTGATCAAATCATTCAGTGACGTCATACGCGCCAGGAACAAGCTCAGTTTCGACCTGATGGAACAGCTGCCCAACATGGTCAGCCTTCGTACGCAATATGTCCGGCTTTTCGTCAGAGATGAGACCACAGATCCACCGAAGATTGCTTTTGTTGATTATGGCCTGTTTACTCAAGTGGAGCAGGTCAATCGGGCCTACCTGAAAAACCATTATTTGGACCCGGATGCACAATTATACAAAGCGACCTTCTTTGAGTTTCTTCGCTATCCAGACCAGATTCGTCTGGCGAGTGATCCACTGTACGATGAGGCAGAATTTTCGAAAATCCTTGAGATCAAGGGCAACAAGGATCACACCAAACTGATTCAGATGCTGGAAGATGTCAACAATCCAAGCGTTCCCATTGAGCAAACCTTCGAGAAATACTTCAATGCTGAAAACTACTTTACCTGGTTAGGCTTTAATATCCTGATGGGCAATCTTGACACGCAGAGCCAGAACTTTATTCTGTATAGTCCAAGGAACGGAAATAAGTTTTACTTTATTCCCTGGGACTATGATGGGGATCTGGGGAGGCAGTGGCAGGATCAATTCTTCCCCTACGACAAGTTCGAGTATGGTATTGCGAACTACTGGGGTGTTCCACTTCATAACCGGGTGCTGAAGGTAGCACGCTACAGGGAAAGACTGGATAGAAAGATCAGCGAGCTGATGGATTTCCTGACACCTGATCGCTTGAATGGCATGTTGCAGGAATATAAAAAGGTGACCGACCTTTACACGCTGCAGATGCCGGATTTGTATTATCTGCATGGAGGCGTGAGCAATTATCAGAATATCTATGCAGGCGTTGCGAAGGAAATAGAGATGAACTACGACTTGTACCGTGAATCCCTGCAGACGCCCATGCCTTACTTTTTGGATACGCCAGACGTGATCGACGGCTCACTGGTATTCAGTTGGGGCGAAGCCTATGATTTCAATGCCCAGGATATCACGTACAAACTGGAGGTTGCCAGAGATTGGGAATTTCAGGACATAGTATCTAGCCAGACTTTCCTTAACCAGCAGTCTGCCTCGATCAACATGCTGCCACCCGGAACGTACTTCTGGAAGGTGACGGCGACAAATGAAAGCGGCAAAATCCAGTATCCATTTAATGTTTACGTGGATGCGGAGAACCTGCCGCACTCCGGAATGAAGTATCTGTATATTACCGAGGATGGAAAGGTCCTGGAAGAATGAAGTACCGAAACGAGTTGAAGTACCTGATCAACTATTACGATTACACATTCATTAAACTGCGCCTAAACCATCTACTCTCCCTCGATGCGAACGTGGAATCCGATGGTTCATATAGCATCCGCAGCCTGTATTTTGATGATTATTACAATCGTGCCTACAATGACAAATATGCGGGTGTGCTAAACCGGTCAAAGTATCGCATCAGGATCTATAACATGTCTAACCACACGATTAACCTGGAGCGAAAGAACAAAAGCGGCGCCTATAACTATAAGCAAACGGCTGCAATGACGGTAGAGGATGTTTACTGCATCCTGCATGGAGAGTACGAATTCCTGCTGAAAAGTTCCAATAATCTCCTGCGAATCTTCTACCACGAGTGCGTTTCTAATTTTATGCGTCCCAGGGTTGTAGTCGACTATGAACGCGAGCCATATACCATGGAGGCTGGAGATGTCCGAATCACATTTGATAAGAACGTTCGTGCGGGAGTGGATGGATTTGATATTTTCGACCCATGCTTGCCAACCGTCGAAGCTCTTCCACCGGACCTGCTAATTATGGAGGTGAAATTTACAGAATTCCTACCAAACATCATCCGTAACGTTTTGCCTGCCCAGGCTGCCGAATACACTGCAGTTTCCAAATATATCCTGGCCTGCGACAAGACAATGCACCAGCGACTCTCACACAGTTAAGGCTCGTTTGAAAGGACAACATCATGGGAAATTTTCTAGGCTACCTGCAGATTGATTTCTCGGCTGCTCTCGCTACATTAGCTCCAATCATTTTGGCATTACTGGTTTCCTTTGCTCTGGGAATGTTAATCCACTATATATATCGAAAATCGTTTAGAGGAGTGATCTATAACCAGGCATTCTCAGTCTCCCTCGCAGTCCTTACGATTCTCACTACCATGATCACGTTAGCGATCAGCTCGAATATTGCACTTTCCCTCGGCATGGTCGGTGCATTAAGCATTGTCCGTTACCGAACTGCAATCAAAGATCCAGCAGACCTGATCTTTCTTTTTTGGGCAGTCGGAACCGGGATTACCATCGGTGCGAAACTCCATTACCTGGCTCTGGTCGCCGCAGCGGTCGTGATTCTCATGTTGTTCACCATCGGCAGGAGGACTTCTCCCAGTGAGACCTTTATCCTCATTGTTCACTACACTGGTGAAGATATCGCGGGCGAACTTCGACGGATACTGCATGGCAAACGATTTCAAATCAAATCAAAAACAACTCGAAAACTGAACGTAGAAATGGCTGTGGAGATTGAAGTTAAGAATAACAATGTTGCATTTATGGATGCGATCACCAGCCTCCCCGCGGTGAATGATGTATCGCTCGTGCAGTATACGGGAGGCTATAGCAGCTAAGCTGGCGGATCATTCTTGGGTGCGGCCATGCATCAGCGTACTCCGAAATTAGCAAGCAGCATCCTGTGGATTCTGCTTTTGATAATTTTGGTAACAATATTTCTCATGGTCCACTCCTACTCAGAAAAGAACATACAAGTCATAAACATTGACAAGGTCTCCGGACCTCTCGTAAATCCTTTGATGGGCTGGGCACCTTGGGCAACCATCCAGGACATTCATCAGCCTCATACTCTTGTGTACGCCGGCCTTACATGGCGTGAGTTTGAGCCGCAGGAGGGATATTATGACTTTGATACCTTTGAAAGGAAACAGAACTTAACTTACTGGCGTGAGACAGGAAACCGAGTTGTCTTTCGATTCGTTATGGATGTGCCCGGCCATGAAACCCATCTGGATATTCCAGACTGGTTGTTTAATAAGATGCATGGAAGCGGGGAATACTATGAAAACGAATATGGAAAGGGATTCAGTCCCGATTATTCAAATCCGATTCTGATTGACTGCCATAAAAAGGCAATCGACGCACTGGGGTCAAGATACGGAAAAGATGAGTTTTTCGCATTCATCGAGTTGGGGAGCCTGGGTCATTGGGGTGAATGGCATGCGCGTTCCGGAATCAGCCCTTTTCCTCCTGAAAAGATCAGGGATTTATACGTGTCGCATTATGTCGAGGCCTTTCCTGGAGCACATTTATTGATGAGGCGACCTTTCTCCATCGCTCAGAAACTAAGATTGGGCTTATATAACGATATGACCGCTGATCCGTCCCACACTGACGCATGGCTTGACTGGATCGAAAATGGAGGAGAGTATTTAGGAGAACTGAACGCGCTTGCACCCATGCCAAACGCGTGGGAAATCGCGCCCATCGGCGGGGAGCAAAGCCCGGCTTTGAGCAATGAGCAGATTTATGGGACCAATCTTGAGAAGACCCTACAATTGCTCAAGGAATCCCATACAACATTTATTGGGCCTAACAGTCCTGCTCAGCTGGAAAATGGAAACCCTCTACAAGTGGGAATCGACCAGGTTTTGTCAACAATCGGCTACAGACTATATCTTGATCACGTACAGATGCCTCGATGGGTCCTTTATGGCAGCAGCATACAAATCACGCTCACTTTTTCCAACAGCGGCATTGCCCCCATATACTACAACTGGCCAACCAGACTCTATCTTCTGGACGCCAGGGGAAATACCCTCACCGCCTATGAAGTACCAATAGACCTTAGGAATGTGCTTCCGGGGGAGTTCCATGATGTTGCTGTTGAAATACCGGTTGGTAATCTCAAAAATGGGATTTATTCGTTCGGGATAGCAATTATCGATCCCGTCACAGGCCGGCCAGCTGTGCAACTGGCTAATGAGAATATCCGCCCGGATCTCATTCAATTCATAGGCTCGTTTGAAATAAAGAGATTATTCAATCACGATTAGCAGAGGAGCAGGACATAATATATATTGAAGGAAACTGGCAAGTATTCGGGTTAGAGACAGTCAGGTCAAAAAGCCTTTTCCGCCCACTACGCTTTCTATTGGACTTGACCCGTATAACCACACCCAGGGCTAGCTCAATTAACAGAAACCGCATCTTAAGACTGGGCAACTGCTCTAAAACGTAAACCTTACAAAAATGCAAGGTTTTTCGGAAATCCGTCTTTCTGTAGCTAACAAACTTGCAAAGAAATTGTGATTTATAGTATAATGGTGAAGTAGCTGGATTGACATTTATCCGTAAGGGGAACCGTAGTTCGTAAAGGCTCTTATTTGTGCGCTTGGGATGGGAAGAATAGGCGCGGGTAATCATGCTGAGATGAAATCTAGGCACCGAAGCTCACAGTGATCAGCCCACTCCTCATGATGAAGGTAATCTTGGATCCACCAGGATATTGGGTCGAGGTCGTATGCAACACTGGTATGTCATACACAGCAAACACCAAAAGGAATCACTCCTGCAGGAGCAATTAAGTCTACACAACCTTGAAGTGTATTGTCCAATGCTGCAAATGGAAGGGAAGAGTCCGCGAGCACGCAAAGCGTGGCCTTATTTCCCTGGCTACCTGTTTACACATGTAGACCTGGCAGATGTGAGCACATCTGTGCTTAGGTGGCTACCTGGCGCCATCGGATTAGTGAGCTTTGGAGGTGAACCTGCTTACGTCCCAGATACTCTGCTGAATACGATCCGTTGTCGAATAGAGCAGATCAATGACACGAACAGGATGTTGTTGCAGAAAACTCTAAAACCAGGTGATAAGGTAATGGTACATTCTGGGCCTTTTGCAGGCTATGAGGCTATCTTCTGCACTCAACTTCGTGATACTGAACGTGTTCAGGTGTTGCTCCAGTTACTACAGGACCATACTGTCCGCGTGGACTTACCGGTAAGTTGTATAACAGCCATAAAACAGAATCGACCTTAGGTCCGGAACGACAGGATCGATTGCATGTTCAAGGGGGAATTCCTGGCGGCATTTGTAAGAATGTCGGGGGCGGAGCATACCATATTGTTATTAGCACCGGGGAAAGGCTCATTTACTCAAACTTTCCTGAGATGACATTCCCTTCCTGTATTGAATGGATCGCGGCGCAAAATAAACTCGGCACAGATAGCTTGAAATTGAGATGCGGTTTTACGTGCTGTCACAACCCAGCGGTACCACGGCCACTGGATAATCTCACCCCTGCCGATCTATTTTTTGGAACAACCCAGGAGGTCCTGACACGACGAGACTACACAAAGAACCAGTCCCTGCAGCAAAGGCGTTTGCATGGCTTGCAAACGTTTGCAATATGATCCTCACACAGACCGGGAAACCACTGCTTATTGCCTTATATTTCTTAAATCTTCTGCCAACTGGAAACAGATAAACCGATTTTCCGACGAGCAAGTTCCGTAGGCCTAACGTAAGGGATTTTTGTACTTTATAGTAAGAACTCAACTACCGTGCGGAATACCTTAGTGCTGAGGGGAAAACTAAATAGTTCATGTAAAAGTGGATGCCACGAACCAAGGATGAATATTGGTCGCTTTACCCTTCGAGCTGAATTCTACAGAGGAGGGAAAAATCCTTGCGGAGCAAATAGCGAAACCGGCCACAACGGCTGGTTTCACTGTTTAATCGGATATATTCAATCCTTTTTGTTCTGGATGAAATGGAGGCCATAATGAAAGACCAAGTCAAAGTTCGTATGTTTTCTGTTATCACCATTTTGATCATTTTGTTCGCCGCGCTGGGGTTGCCAGCCAGTGTGGCTCGTGCTGCCGGCACCATATACTATGTGGACAACACGGTCGCGTGCGATGATTACGCGCTGGGCTCGGGCTCAATGGCATTGCCGTTCTGTCATATTCAGAGGGGGGCAGACGTAGCCTTGACCCCTGGCGACACAGTGTACGTTCTGCACGGCACATATGCAGAGACGGTTATCCCGGCGGCCAGTGGTACGGTCGGCAATCCGATCACCTTCAAGGCGGATCCGGGCGTTACTGTAAACGGCCAGCCTGGTACACCTACCCTAGCCTACTCTGGCTTTGCAGTGAGCACGAAGAGCTATATCGTCATCGACGGCTTCAATATCGACAATACCAGCCTGAAGGGCATCTATGTCGATAGCTCAAGCTACATTACGATCTCGCGCAACCATGTAACGCGTGCTGGCGCCAGTTCACAATTTCACCCCTATGAGCAGGGCATCTATGTGAAGAATACTAGCTACTCCCAGATCACCGAGAACACAACGGACCACAACACGTGTATTGGCATTCGCGTGGTTGGTGGTGGTCATAATGAGGTCAGCAAGAACCTCTCATTTTCCAATTACTCGGTCATCGAGACCGATGCGGCCGGGATAGAATTGACCGGCAGCAGCTATAACACGGTGATCAACAACATCACCTACAGCAATGAGGACAGCGGCATCAATATTTACATCTGGGATACTGCAACCCCCGTCCAGTCCACCTACAACCTGATCATCGGAAATCTCAGCTATGAAAATGGCGACCACGGCATTGACCACAATAATTCGCCCTACAACACGGTCATTGGTAACACGGTGCAGGGAAATGGCACCGTCGGAATCAACTTCGAGGGCGAAACCACGACAGGCTCACATCACGCGACAGTAGCCAACAACATCAGCGTTGGGAACGGGTTTACTCCCCCGACCGGCTCGTTCGGCGGCAATTTGCGCGTGGATAGCGCTTCAATTGCAGGTACGACCATCGACTACGACCTCTTCAACCGCGAAAGCGCCAGTGTCCAGATCATCTGGAATAACAACAACTACGTTTCCCTCGCAGCGTTCAAGGCTGCGGTGCCCACCCAGGAAGTGCACGGACTGGAAGGGAATCCACTCTTTGTGGACCCGGTCGTGCCCGCCCTGAGGCAAACAGGCGTGCCCTATGTCGGCGCCGGCGCTATCGGCGATTATCACCTGACCCTGGGGTCACCTGCAATTGACAGCGCCAATTCCAATGCATCCAATGAACCGCTTTACGATATCGAAGGCACTGCCCGGGTGGACGATCCAGAAACGGTCAATACTGGAGCCGGAACACGGTCATATGATGATCGCGGCGCCTATGAATACCAGCCCCGCAAAACCAGTACGACTGTCGTGAACTGCGGTACAGGAACGCCGGTAGTTACGTATGGCAGCACCATCAGTTGTGTGGCTACCGTGACCGCATCGAGCGGGACTGTCAGTCCAACCGGCCACGTTACCTGGACGACAGGCGGCTCAGGAACCTTCACGGGCAATCCGTGCACGCTGTCCGGTTCAGGCGGAACGGCAACCTGCTCGGTGACCTATCAGCCCAGTGCTGTCGGAACAGGATCACACCTGATCACCGCCGCCTATGCGGGGGATGGCGGTTTCATTTCCAGCAGCAGCAACCAGACCGTCACCGTTAATCGAAAGGCAGCTTCCGTCACACCGAATACGGCCAGCAAAGTCTATGGCAGCACTGATCCGGCCCTGACCGGCGTTCTGACCGGCTTCGTGGCTGCTGACAATGTGACAGCCACCTACACGCGCGTGGCGGGCGAAACGGTAGCAAGCAGTCCGTATACCATAAGTGCCACGCTGAGCCCGGCCGGTGCGCTCGTTAACTACAATGTTACCTACAATACCGCCAATTTCAGCGTCACTCCCAAACCTCTAACGATCACAAGTGTGGTAGCCAATGGCAAGGTCTACGATCGCACGGCTACAGCAACTTTGAACCTGGGCGCTGCAACCCTCGTGGGTGTGATTGCGCCGGATGTTGTTACGATCAATAGCAGCTCGGCGACAGCCACGTTCGCCAGCACCAATGCAGGAACCTGGGCCGTCACGGCTTCTGGTTTCAGCTTGAGCGGCGCGGGGGTAGGAAATTACACCCTGGCCGCCCAGCCCACTGTTCCCAACGCGACCATCACTCCCAAGTCTGTGAGCCTGACAGGGGTGTTGGCGAATAACAAAACCTATGATGGCACCACGGCTGCGACCTTCAATCTGAGCGGCGCTTCATTGACTGGTGTGATTGCGCCGGATGTCGTTACAATCAATAGCAGCTCGGCGACTGGCACATTTGCCAGCGCCAATGCAGGGACCTGGGCCGTCACGGCTTCCGGTTTCAGTTTGAGCGGTGCAGCAGGGGCAAATTACACCCTGGTTACCCAGCCTACTGTTCCCAACGCGACTATCAGTCCCAAGGCGGCTTCGGTCACGCCGAGCACTGCCAGCAAAGTCTATGGCAGCACTGATCCGGCCCTGACCGGCGTTCTGACGGGTTTTGTGGCCGCAGATAATGTGACGGCGACCTACAGCCGCACTGCGGGTGAGACCGTTGCGGGCAGTCCGTATACGATCAGTGCCACACTCAGCCCGGCCGGTGTGCTTGGCAACTACACCATCACGTACAACACCGCCAGCTTCACGATCACGAAGAGACCGATCACGGTCACTGCGGATGCCAAGAGCAAGGTTTATGGCAGTATTGACCCGGCCCTTACCTATCACATTACCAGCGGCTCGCTCTTTGGCACTGATACCTTCTCCGGAGCACTGGGCCGAGTTGCCGGTGAGAACATCGGCACTTACGCCATCACTCAGGGCAGTCTGGTATTGAATGCCAACTACAACCTCACTTTTGTGGGTGCCAACCTCACGATTACCAAGGTTCCGCTGACCGTTAAGGCGGATGACAAAGCCATCAGCTACGGTGACCCCGACCCGATCTTCACCATCACATACAGCGGCTTCCTCACCGGTGAGACGGCGGCTGTCCTCGATACGCAACCGACTTGTGATGTTGCCGATCCGCATACTGACATGGGCATGTACCCGATCGTCTGCTCAGGCGGCGCTGACACCATCTATTCATTTGTGTACGTCAATGGCGTATTGACCGTTGGTACTGTTACTACACCTCCACCAGCGGCCACCCTTATCAACCCTACGGCAGGCATCAGCACGATCAAACCGACCTACTCCTGGAATGAAGTGCTCGCTTCAAGCTGGTACCGACTCTTTGTCAACACCCCTTCGGGCACGATCATCGATCAGTGGTATGAAGCCACGGTCTGCAATAGTGGCGTCTGCTCGGTCACGCCTGATATCACCCTGACAAATGGCACCAGCTATAACTGGTGGATCCAGACCTGGAACTCATACGGTGCCGGCCCCTGGAGCACCGCGAAGAGCTTCAACGTTGCCATCGCGCTGCCCGGCAAGGCCACACTGACCAGCCCCAACGGCGCCATTAGCACGAACAAACCGACCTACACCTGGACTCCTGTCACGGGCGCGAGCTGGTACTATCTGTGGGTCAGCGGCCCATCCGGCCCGGTTATCAAAACCTGGTATGATGCCTCAGTCTGCACGACATCCTGCTCGGTCACGCCTGATATCACCCTGACAAATGGCACCAGCTACAACTGGTGGATCCAGACCTGGAACCCAGGCGGCACCGGTCCATGGAGCGATGCCATGAGCTTCAATGTGGCCATCCCGCTGCCCGGTAAGGCCACACTGACCAGCCCCAACGGCACCATCAGCACAACCAAACCTACCTACACCTGGACTCCTGTCACGGGTTCTACTTGGTACTACCTGTCGGTCAAGGGCCCATCCGGCCCGGTCATCCAAACCTGGTATGATGCCTCGGTCTGCACGACATCCTGCTCGGTCACACCGACCACTGCCCTGGCAAACGGTACGAACTATACCTGGTGGGTCCAGACCTGGAACCCAGGCGGCACCGGTCCATGGAGCGATGCCATGAGCTTCAATGTGGCCATCCCGCTGCCCGGTAAGGCCACACTGACCAGCCCCAACGGCGCCATCAGCACTGTTCAACCAACTTACTCCTGGACTCTGGTCACGGGCTCTACTTGGTACTACCTGTCAGTCAAGGCCCCATCCGGTCCGGTCATCCAGACCTGGTATAAGGCCTCGGATGTTTGCATCAGCGGCACCTGCTCGGTCACACCGACCACCACGCTGACAAATGGAGGCAGTTACACCTGGTGGGTCCAGACCTGGAATGAAGCCGGCACAGGTCCATGGAGCGACCCCGCGAACTTCAACGTCGCCACTCCATAAGGCAAGCGAATCATCGAAACCCCAATAAGTTATTGGCCCGGAACTTAGGTTCCGGGCCAATCTTTTTAATACTATCAACGAATCATGGATGAGAGCAACACAAGATCGTAATCAATTGAGTTTGATAATCCACCGTGCAATTCCAATACTGATCAACCCGATTGGCTCTCGCCCTGTCCATCGGTCAACACAGGGGGTGCCTCCCATCTCGAAGCTGTGGCTGCAAATCGAATATAATTTTGGTTCTATGCTTACAAGATTACTGGGTCACTCATCCCTTTCAAAGCAATACCAATCGAATTTCTTTCACCTTTATATGGATATTGCCTGGTTCGGCGTCTTGAGTGGCTCCGCGCTGAACTTCGTCAACATCTATGCCACTCGCCTGGGCGCAAGCGGGTTTCAGATTGGTCTGATGGTTGCCATGTCTGCCGCCGTAAATCTTTTCCTTGCCATTCCTGCAGGCCGCTGGATCGAAAAGCGACATACAGGCCAGGCTGTCTTCTGGTCATCGATTTGGTTCCGTCTTGGCTATGTCACGTGGGTCGGGCTCCCGTGGTTTTTCAAGCCACAGGGCCAGATCGTGGCTCTGATTGTCCTCACCTTCCTCATGGCAATCCCCCTCACACCTTTAGGCGTGGGTTTCAACGCGCTTTTTGCAGAAGCGGTTCCTGAAGAACACCGCGCACGTGTAGCAAGCATCCGCAACATGACCGTTGCGGTAACCTATATGGGGTCATCGCTGTTGAGCGGTTATCTTCTCAACCGCCTGCCCTTCCCCGCCGGGTATCAGATCATTTTTTTGATCGGCGCAGTTGCCGCGTTGATGAGCAGTTTCCATATCTTTTTCATACGGCCACTGAAAAAAGAATCGACCTCGCCTCCTTCCGCCCCTCAGCCTGATCTCGTAGCCAGGGCAAAATCATCCCCGGGGCTCGCCTCCGCACTCCGTCTCGATATCTGGAAGACTCCGTTTCGAAATGTGCTGCTAGTCCTGCTGGCGCTGCACCTGACCCATGCGCTGACAACGCCCATCTATCCTCTCTATAACGTCCGTGTACTCCATCTGACCGATGACAATATTGGTATTGGCACAGCGCTTTTTTATCTGACCATGTTGCTCGGATCGTTCCGTTTTCGGCGGCTGGCACACTACTTCGGCAACAAAAAAGTGACAGGCTTCGGCATGATCGGCATGTCCATTTACCCATTGCTGCTGGCATTTTCGAAAACGGTCGGACATTTCTACATCGTATCCTTGCTCGGTGGTTTCACCTGGGCTTTCGTCAACGGAGCCTATGCCAACTATATGCTCGAACGCATCCCGGCTACCGATCGTCCTTCTCATCTGGCATGGTACAACATTATCATGAATATAGCCCTGCTTTCGAGCTCCCTGGTTGCACCACTTATCGCGGTCAAGCTCGGCCTGGTTGGCGCCCTGCTGCTCTTTGGAATCCTTCGCGTCCTTGCTGGACTTGGGATTCTGCGCTGGGGTTAACGATCACCCTGGGTTGAGCGGAGGCAAAGCACCCGACTCTAACTCAGAAGTCTCAATAAAACCAGATATGCTCCAGCGTTGTAGGCGGCATGAGCCATCATCCCCGGCGCAAGCGAACGCGTCCGCCAGGCGAATAGGCCGAGGATGAGACCTGCCAGGGGAACGACGACCCAGAAATTGAAAGGCAGAGCATCCTTGAAATACCAGTGTGCACTTACGAAGATCGCGCCCTGCATCAGCCAGATCCAGAATTCCTTCCAGCCCAGCCGGCGCAGATAGCCCCAGAGAAATCCGCGGAACAATGGTTCCTCAGAAACCGATGCGAACCCAACTTGGTACAGAAATGTCATCCCGGTGGAGGCAGCCACAGCTGGCAATGAAACCTGGCTTGGCCGGCTTAATGTCGCATTTGACTGGAATGAATCCAGGTTTCGCAGTGCGGAAAACGCTATCCCCAGGACGAGTCCGCTGAACACCCAGACCCAGGTCCCTCCGCTTATTTTTCCCAGCAGGTGACCGCTCAACCAGAGCGCAGCCAACAGCCCAAAGGCAATCATCCATAGCAGAATCGACATGGTATGTGGGAATGTGACCGGGGAATTAATTCCTAAAGACTGCAGAACAAGCGTCTGAAGCGGCTTGAATGCGATAATGACGAGAACGGCAACAGAATCCAGGTGCATCGTAGCCAGGTCATTTCTTTCCCACCAGATCAAAAGCGCGGTTAGCAAATAGGTACCCACATGAAAGATAGTCACCCCCCACTGGCCGTCGATAGGGGAAAAATAGGTCATAGCAAGAGTGAATGGGATTCTCAAGAGCAAAAGCACAGCAATGATCAGCCATCCCACGCTCTGATGAAGAAGACGCCCATACATGATCAATTAACCTTGGTTTCTTGAATATCTGTGAACACCAAATCTTCCGCATGGAATTACGCGATTTCGAAGCAGCTCGCCCTGGCAGGCTGCAAGTCAGATGTTTATTTGTGCAACAAGCGGTAAAATCAAGCTGTGGCTGAAAACATCAAAGTCGTAGCAAATAATCGCAGAGCGGGTTTCGAGTATTTCTTGCTGGAGAGGTTCGAGGCGGGGTTGGCTTTGACCGGGACGGAGATCAAGTCCATTCGGGCAGGACAGATGAGCATCGCCGAGGCCTACGTGGACGTGGAAAATGGAGAAGAGGCCTGGCTCATCGAGTCGCACATTGCCCCTTATGAACAGGGCAACCGCTTCAACCATGAGCCCAAACGCAAGCGCCGACTGCTGCTCCATAAGAAAGAGATCCGCGAACTGTGGAACAACGTCCGCCAGAAGGGCATGACGATCGTACCCACGCGGGTCTATCTCAAGGACGGCCGCGCCAAGATCGAGATCGCACTGGCAAAAGGCAAGAAAGCTTACGACAAACGTGCGACCATTGCCAAGCGCGATGAAGCGCGCAACAACGAAAGAGCGTCGAGAGTAAGATAGTTTCCCGGTTCCATAATTGTGTAGTTGCTGGATTGGGTCGAGTGAGCGCACTATGGAACTGGCTGACCATCAAACGAGGGAACGAGTGACATGCAACCATCAACCATCGGCGGCATCAACCGCCTCCCTGAAGCCGAAAAACGGGCGATCTACACCCGCTATATTCCACGTCAACTCTTGGAACGATTCAACCTGCCCGGCGCGGACTCTCAGCGTATCCAGCAATTTATGAAGTTCAAGTTCGCTCCCGGTTCCACGGACGTTGAGATGAGTCTCTTCCACGAACAGCGATTCCCTGATCCCATTCTGTATGCCCACCTGACCGATACCATGAACGGACAGGTCCATGTGCTGCTCTACATCCTCAACGATCCCGATTCTCCCCGCTTCAACGTGGACCGAATGCCGGATGGCACGCCGACGAAATTTGGCACGTTCCAGAGGAATATCGAAGCCGAGGCAGAGGCGCTCGAAGCAGGGCTGGCTCCAGGTCAGGTCAGACACGGCTTGCGGATGCTGGGTCAGGCGATTGACGCATTCGAAGGCTTCGTCAAAAGTCTGGGTCACGATATGTATTTCGTCGAGCCGCTGTATTACCATAACGCCGTCATCTTCGAGCGCTACGGATTCAGCTATCAGATGGGGAAACGCCGGATGGACAGCATCCATGTCGGGTTCCAACCCGGAGGCGAATTGTCGGCATTGTTGGATGGGTCGAATCCGTTTCGCCAACTGGATGCCGGGCAGGGCATTCGCACCCGGTCCTGGGCGATTCACGACGGGATTCTCGGCGAACCGTTCACCAATGTGACCATGTACAAGCGCGTGGGAGTCGAATCCGGAGTCAACACCACGCCGGGGTGCAACTGGTAGCACACTTCCATTCATCAGGCAGGGTCCATTATGAAAATCATAATACGCGAAGCACAGACGAATGATGCACCTGCCATCGTCCACTTGATCCGTGAATTGGCGGCAACCGCGAACGAGACCAGTGCAATTGCAGAAGCTTACGTTGCAGAATATTTGTGTTCTCCAAAAAGCACTGTGCTCCTGGCAGAGTGTGATGGACAAGTGATCGGGCTGCTCAGTTACTCCCTCCGCCCGGACCTCTATCATGTCGGCAATTCGTGTTTGATCGAAGAGTTGGTTGTTCAGCAAGCATCACGCAGACAGGGCGTGGGTAGCATGTTACTGACCGAGCTGCTGTCACGGCTTGCAAAGACGGATTGCGCGGAAGTCTCTGTGGCAGCCATACCGGATAATACGCAGGCAATCAGGTTTTACAAAAGACACGGATTGGTCGAAGAAGCCGTCTTTCTCGAGAAACATTTTATTGATCAAATAAACAACTCCACGGGAGAAACGAGAGGATAGGGAACTCATGAAAACCATCATCTTACGTTGGGCAGACCCCGGCCGCGACTTCGAGTTACTGGCAGCCTGGTTTTCGATGATCGAAGACGAGCAATCTACCGAAGCCAGCCTCAGGGAATATTACGAAAAGAACCAGGAGCGGATCATCCAGAGAATTGCTGAGGATGAAAACGGGGAACGCCTTGGATTCTATTGGGCTGTCCGCAATAAGGCGGAGCCAGACCAGATGTCCATCTCGATATTCGTAAAGCCGGATCAGCGTGGACGTGGGCTTGGCCGCCAGCTATATGAGGATTTGTTACAGGCCATGCAGACGGCCGGGGCGAAGCAGCTCCGCGTCAGCGTGTCCGACAGTTGCCCTGAAGACCGGGCTTTTGCTGAGCACCGCGGTTTCACCGAAAAAAGACATCACTTTGGGATGGAATTAGATCTCGACATGTTCGATGACCGTCCCTACGATGAGGTCATCGAACAATTGAAGAGCGAAGGATTCCAGTTTACTTCGATGGCGGAATTAGGAAACACGCAAGAGGCCCAGCGCAAGCTCTATGCCCTCAATGATTCCGCCAACGCGACCACTCCCGGTGCAGAGGGTGAACATCCCTGGGCATCGTTTGAGGATTTCCAGCAAAGCGTGTGTGGATCGAAGTGGTACAAACCTCACGGACAGATGGTAGTGATAGACACATCTACCGACGCATGGGCAGCGATGAGCGCCATTACCCGCTTCGAGGGGACGGACTACGCCTACAACCTCTTCACCGGTGTAGACCTCTCCTACCGCGGCCGCAAGCTGGGACAGGCTGTCAAGGTAATCGCTCTACGATATGCCCGTGAGGTGTTGAAGGTACACACTGTCCGCACTCATCACAACATGAAGAACCTGCCGATGATCGCAATTGACCGCAAACTGGGCTATACCATGCTACCCGGGACTTTCCTGATGGAGAAGATGCTTGATTGAATGATCAGCTGTTGATAAGGCGAATAGGAGATGTAGCGAGTGGATAAGAAACATATCTCTGAGAATGAAATCGGGAAAACATCGAAGGAAGAAGAGGGCATAGAAAATATACAGGAAAAGTTAAGGTGTCGAATCACCGTCCTGAAAAAGATCTTTAATGAGGATCTGTATCAGCAGTATCCGTACGGCGCAGCAAGTCCCTGTGGCAGGTTCGAAGAAGGACAGGTCTTTATTACAGATAATCGCTGGGATCCTCCCGAAGGGTTTTGTCATTGGGCCTGGGGCGATCTGCGGCCCATCATCCAAAGTATCCACGCGGGACATTCTGTCACAATGATTTCATGTTGCACAGATGGATTGCGACCGGTTACATTTAAACTGGAGAGAATCGAGAGTTGATTAAGGAGAGAATCTATGGATGCTGAACAGCCTCTACACGTTGAATACTACACTGCGGAAGGCATGAAAGGCCTGCCGTTTTCGACCGCCGTTCGAGTGGGACAGATGCTCTATCTTTCCGGCCAGATCGGCATTGATGGTTCAGGCAAGGTTGTGCCCGGCGGCATCGCGGCGGAGACGCGCCAGGCGATGGAAAACATCCGCGCCACGTTGGAGCAATATGGCTCATCGCTTGATCACGTGATCAAGGCAACCATCATGATGGCCGATATGAGCGAATGGGCCGAGATGAACAAGGTCTATGTGACCTATTTTCCCAACCACCTCCCCGCCCGGAGTGCCTTAGGGGCCAATGGATTGGCCCTGGGTGCACGAGTGGAGATTGAGTGTATTGCTGTCCTTGGGTAAGGCGGGTTTTTAGCCGGTCATATTTCTTCGGCCTCGCCTCGGCGGGGCTTTTTTGTTTGCCAGACAATTTCCTTAAAAAATCGTTCGTTCCTTAATTCACCTATTGCATTTTCTTTGAAACTCTGTATAATGACTTTGTAAGTTCAGTGGACTAACAAAGTCAACGTTGTCTATCCAAATTATGCCGCCGAAAAAAGCCACCCACCAACTGACCAAACAGCATAACCGCGACCTGGTTCTCAAGACCATCTTCGAGACGCAGACCATCAGCCGCGCGGAAATTGCCCGTACGACCATGCTGACCCGAACCACTGTTTCAGATGTGGTCGCGGGTTTGTTGTCTGAAGGGCTGGTGAGGGAAGTGGGGCTGGGCGAATCCATCGGCGGCAAACCATCTATTCTGCTCAGCCTCGTGGCGGACTCCCGCTACCTGATCGGCCTCAACCTGGCCCAGGACAAATTCATCGGCGCGGTGGTCAACCTGCGGGGCGAGATCAAAGAGACCGCTGAGGTCCCGGTTTCTGATGAAGACGGCGGCCAGGCTCTGAAACTGGTCTATCAAATCCTCGACAGGCTGGTCAAGAAGAAATTGAAGCCCATTGTCGGAATCGGCGTCGGCGCGCCGGGCCTGATCAACACCCGCGAAGGCATCGTGGTCAATGCTGTCAATCTGGACTGGCAGGACCTCCCCCTCGGCCGCCTCTTGCAGGAACGCTACGGGCTGCCTGTCTCTGTGTTGAACGACAGTCAGGCCACTGCCATTGGTGAATTCGTCTACGGCGAACACAGCTCAGATAGCAACCTGATCGTAGTCAACGTGAGACGTGGCATCGGCGCAGGCATCCTGATCAACGGACGCCTCTTCCAGGGCGATGGCGGAGGCGCCGGCGAGATCGGTCATGTGCAGGCGCAGGAAAATGGTCTGCCCTGCCGCTGCGGACGGAGAGGCTGCCTCGAAACGGTCGCCAGCGCTCAGGCGGTGCTGACGCGGGTACAGTCGTTGTCCAGTCCGAGCGATTTCCCCACCCTCGACGCCGTCGAAACAAAATTCTTCGCGGATGATCCGATTGCGCGCCAGGCGGTTATGGAAGCAGGCCATTATCTCGGCACTTCACTCGGCAGCCTGGTCGGCACGCTCAACATCAGGAAGATCGTGCTCACCGGCGACATGACCTGCTTCGGCCAGCCCTGGCTCGACAGCGTTCAACGGGCCATGGTTCAGTCTGCGCTCGGACGGATGGTGCAGGAGACAGAACTGGAGATCGGCAAACTCGATTATGCCGCCTGCATCCTCGGCGCATCCGCACACTTGCTGCTCGACGGATATTCATTACTCTTCGCACAGGAAAATTAGATGAGCATCCTCCCTGCTCTCGATGAATCATTCATTCCCGCGGCTCTTGCCACTCGTGCCTTTCGAAAGGATGTAGGCGAACATGGCACGCGGCTGGTCATTGGCCTTGAACGGAACGATAGCGAGTTCTCGCGCTTTGAAACGCAGGTTTTTCCAGAGGGACATCCAGACTTCAACCGCAATTTGGATTATATCGAGCGCATCCTCAAGTTCCTGCTCTGGCAGCGCGGTGGATTTCGGGTTTACGTTGGCGGACCGCGCGCCATCGGCCAATATATCAGCGAATGCTATTCGGCGAAGGGCAAGCGTCAATTCGACCATCACTTTATGAGTGAGCAGGTCTACGAACGGGACTTCGAAGTCATTTGCTGTGCTGCGGATGAAGTGCCCGCTTCGCGCGAGGCCGGGAAGCTGCTCGGCCGCCATTTGGAGGGCCATCGCATTGGGTTTGACCTGGGCGCCTCCGACCGCAAGGTCAGCGCGGTGGTGAACGGACAAGTCATCTACAGCGAGGAAGTGATCTGGGAGCCGCGCAATCATACTGACCCTGCCTACCACTACACCGAGATCATGACCGCCCTCAAGACCGCCGCCTCAAAAATGGAACGCATCGATGCGATCGGCGGTAGTTCAGCCGGCATTTACATTGACAACCGCCCGATGGTGGCTTCACTTTTCCGGGGGATTCCAAAAGAACGCTTCGGCGAAATCAAGAATTTATTCACACGGATTCAAAAGGAATTGAATGTGCCGTTGGAGGTGATCAACGACGGTGACGTGACGGCGCTGGCAGGTTCCATGTCCATTGAGGATAACGGCATCCTTGGCATCGCACTTGGCTCAAGCGAAGCTGCCGGCTATGTGGATCTGAATGGTCACATCACCGGTTGGCTGAACGAACTCGCTTTCGCACCAATTGACTATAGTTCCGCTGCCCCACTCGAAGAATGGTCCGGAGACATTGGCTGCGGTGCATCCTATTTCTCGCAGCAATGTGTCTTCCGCCTCGCGCCGAAAGCTGGCATCGAAATTCCCGCGGACATCCTGGATGCAGAGAAGCTCAAATTCGTGCAGGAAAAACTGGAAGCTGGTCATGAAGGTGCACGCAGAATCTGGGAAAGCATGGGCGTGTATCTCGGTTACGGCCTCGTCCACTATGCCGATTTCTACGATATCAAGCACGTTCTCATTCTGGGTCGCTGCACATCCGGCTGCGGCGGTGACCTGCTCCTCAACGGCGCGAAGGAAGTGCTGGCCGCTGAGTTCCCTGAACTGCTGGAAAAGATCACGCTGCATTTGCCCGATGAAAAAGTCCGCCGTGTAGGGCAGTCTGTTGCCGCGGCGAGCCTCCCCGTCATTGCGAGCACAAATACGGGCGAAGCAATCCCGGCCTAAATGGTGAAATCTTGTTGAGTAGGCGTTCCGACCTAACCGGAGATTGCTTCGTCAGGCTGTCGCCCTCCGCGCAATGACAGAATAACAGGAATCTTATGAACTTCCACCTCCCCACCGCTGAAGTCTACGTCCCCGATGGCTTGCCCATCGAGCAGGCTCTGGCGCGGACGACACATCTTTGTATCTCGGCGCACCAGGATGACATCGAGATCATGGCCGCGCAGCCGATCCTAGAATGCTTCCAGCAAAAGGATAAATGGTTTACCGGCGCGGTCGTCACCGATGGACGCGGCTCGCCGCGCGCCAATCTGTACCAGGAATACACCGACGAAGAGATGAGACTCGTCCGCTTTCAGGAACAGCGCAAGGCAGCGTTTGTCGGTGAGTATGCAGCGCAGGTCATGCTGGATCACCCAAGTAAGGCCGTCAAGGATGCGTCGAAGATTGAGCCTGTGGAAGACCTGGTCGCTTTGCTGCGAGCGGCGAAACCGCAGTTCGTTTACACCCACAATCTGGCAGACAAACATGACACGCACGTCGCCGTCGCTCTCAGAGTGGTGGATGCCATTCGCAGGCTGGATCCGGCCGATCGTCCCGCGCGACTCGTGGGCTGTGAAGTCTGGCGCGCGCTCGATTGGATGGTCGACTCGGACAAGGTCACAATGAACCTGTCGAGTCATGAAAACCTGCAGGAAGCTTTATTGGGAGTCTTCGATTCACAGATCGCCGGCGGCAAGCGCTATGACCTGGCCTCGATGGGGCGCCGCCGAGCGAACGCAACTTACTTCGAATCGCACGGCGTGGATTTGACCACGGGCCTTTCCTATGGAATGGACATGACCCCGTTGGTCGAGGATGCGAACTTAGATCCACAAGTTTTTGTTGAAGCACTTATCCAGCGTTTCGCTCAAGATGTGACCGATCGATTGACGCGATTATGCATCGCAACCACGGCTTGAAAGGAGGTTGAGAAATCATCAACTTTTGCTCGACCGAATCTATCAGGAGATTTTCCAAACAAATCCAAAAGGAGAAGAAAGATGCGTAACAAACTGTTTACCCTGTTGTCCGTAGTGATGCTCGTCAGCCTCGTGCTGACGGCGTGCGGCACTCCCGCGCCCGCACCTACGGAACCTCCGGCCGCCACCCAACCCCCGGCGGCCACCGAGGCACCGGCCGCGACCGAAGCACCCGCTCAGGCCGTGACCCTGAAGATCTACCTGCTCGACTACACACCCGATACGATTACCTGGCTGAAGGACACGATCAATCCGCAGTTTGAAAAGGATCACCCCGGTGTGACGGTTGAGATCACCGAAGGCAGCTGGTCCGGTTGGGATACGACCTTCAGCGGTTTCTTTGCTGCCGGCGAAGGCCCGGACATCATCAACCTCGGCTCCGAGATGAACACGCTGTACGGCCCCAGCCTGGCCGACATGGATCAGTATCTGGGCGAAGCTGCCTGGCCGGATATCAAGAACTTTGGTCCCGCGCTCGAGAACGCCAAGTATCAGGGCAAACTGCGCGGCCTGCCGATCTTCACAGCCCCGCGCTATGTGTTCTGCCGCACCGACCTGATGACCGCTGGCGGCTGGACAACCGGTACTCCCAAGAATTTCGCTGAATGGAAAGATTTCGCAGCGAAGCTCTCCAAGATCGATCCCGCCACAAACTCACTGACCCAACAGGCACTCGTCCCGGTGGATGCCGGCTCGATGGCTGACTGGCAGTGGTGGTTGCTCGTATACTATTCACTCGGTGGTAAACTGTACAAGGACGACGGCACCCCGAACTTCGACTCACCTGAAGCGCTGGCAACCACGCAGTTCATGCTCGATATGCGCCAGGCTACCTACGGTCCCGCTGCGAACGCAGTTGGCAACCTGCCCACCGGTACCGGCTCGGTCATTGATGTAGACGACACCACTGGCAAGGATAATGGCGCAGTGTGCCTTGCTCACTCCGGCTGGGCCGCTCCTGCGTTCGACCGCCCGATCTGGGACAAAGTCAGCATTGACCCATTCTATGGCGATCCCACGAACTTCCCGAACAGCAAGCCGGTAGTGCTTGCGTTCAACGACTGGCTCGCCGTCGCTGATTACAGCCCCAACAAGGCCCTCGCCGCTGACTGGCTCAAGCTCGCCTTCACGAAGGAAAACAACCACAAGTGGAACGAGACCATGAGCCTGATCCCCGCCCGCAACGATGCTCAATACGGCTACGTGACTGACTCGCCGCAGCTCAAGGCCGAAGCTGAACTGGCTTCCAAGTACGGCGTCGGTTTCGCCGGCATCGAAGAAGCTGCCAAGCTCTCCACCATCATGCAGGATGCGCTGGGCAAGCTCGTCACCGAAGAACTCACGCCTGAAGAAGCCAACGCACAGATCCAGGAACAGTACACCGCTGCACTGGCACAGTAAGTTCGTTTTTGCAAAATCGGGATGGGGCTCCGTCCCATCCCGATTCTGTACTGTCATTGCGAGGGCAAAAACCCGAAGCAATCTCCCATTGAATAAGGGATTGCTTCGTGGGGACCCCGAAACAGCAGCGGGGCAGGCGAACACCCTCCTCGCAACCACGCTGAAAGCAGGCGGGGCAATGACAGAAGGAAAGTGAGAGCCCATGACCAGCAACCCTTATATTAATGTACTGATTACGGCCGTGGAGGCCGTGCTCTTCATTATCGTTACCAGTTATCTGCTGGCTTCCCTGGCGCGCTTTATCGTCAAGAAGACCGGGGCCACCCGCAAGAAACAGGAGAATACTTTTGCGGGGTATCTCTTCGCCGCGCCGTGGATTGTCGGGTTCCTGATCTTTGTGATCGTGCCGATGGGCTTTTCCCTCTACTGGAGTTTTACAGATTATCGCATCGCATCCCCTGAACCAACCAGGTGGGTGAACTTCGAGAACTACAGCAATTTGATCCTAAAGGACCAGGGCTTTCGCGCATCCATCGTCAACACGTTGTATTTGACCGTGATCGGCCTGCCGCTGCAAATGGCGGTGGCACTGTTCCTTGCCGTGCTTCTGAACCAGAAGACCCGCGGCGAACGCGTCTTCCGAATGGCATTCTATTTGCCTGTCATTCTCGGTTTCAACACCGCTGTCCTGTTGTGCTGGCGGTTGATGCTGAATACCGGTACTGGAATTATCAATCAATTGATCCGCGCCATGTCGAACGCGTTCCCGCCATTTGGTTATTTGAACCGCGCGCTCATTTTCGTTCAAGAGATGATCAGCGCTTTCTTCCTCGGCATTAGCAACGGGAAGTTCAACCTCCTTACCAAGGTCTGGGAAGCTGGCTTCCCGGCCGCAAATCGCGTCCCATTGTGGGTGCAAAGTCCTTTGTGGACAAAGATGTCCGTCATTTTGCTCATTGCCTGGGGCTGCGGCGCGATGATGCTGATCTTCCTGGCTGGACTTAACAACGTACCAAAGGAACTGCACGAAGCCGCCGAAGTGGATGGGGCAAACGGCTGGCAGCGCTTCTGGAAGATCTCCTTCCCCCTGCTGACCCCGTACATTTTCTACAATCTGGTGGTGGGACTGATCAGCATGCTGCAGATCTTCGAGCCGATCTTCGTGCTTTATCGCGACAACCAGCCGATCGTCCCCTCCGCGATTTCCATGGTCTACTACTTATGGCAGGCCAGTTTCCGCCACTTTGAGATCGGCTATGGCTCGGCCATTTCGTGGCTTGTGCTGTTATTGATCATGGCCGTGACGGTGGTCCAGTTCAAAATGCAGGACCGCTGGGTCACGTATGACTTGTACTAGGAGAAGAGAAAACCATGACAGCATCTTCTGTTGGTAGTGCCGCTGCCCGAAATCTATCCCGGTCCAGGTCCTTCCGTGACAGCATGCGAATTGCCTGGCCGATCATCAAACGCATTGTTCTGTATATCTTTCTCACCGGCGCAACCATCCTGATGAGCTTCCCGCTCTTCTGGATGATCTCCACTTCATTGAAGACACTCCAGGAAGCGAATTCCCCGGGCATTGTCTGGATCCCCAAACAGCCCACGCTGGAAGCCTACATTAACATCTTTCACAATCACGATTTCCTGCGCTCGTACTTCAACACAATCTTTTATACATCGATTGCGATGGTGGGTACGCTCCTATCCATTGCTGTGGTGGCCTATGCCTTTAGCCGCATCGAATGGCCGGGGCGCAATGTCGTTTTCTTCCTGATGCTCTCTACGATGATGATTCCGCCTCAGGCATTGATCGTGCCACAGTATGTCTTCTTCAACAAATTGGACTGGGTCGGCACTTTCAACCCGATCGTGATCCCGGGCTACTTCGCCGGCGGCGCGGCCATGGTCTTCTTATTGAGACAGTCGATGGCGCAAATTCCGAAGGAATTCGATGAGTCAGCGTTCGTCGATGGTGCAAATCATATCCAGGTCTTCTGGGAAATCATCATGCCGCTGATCAAAGCGCCGCTCGCTACCGTCGCCACGTTCCTGTTCGTTGGGTTCTGGAACAGCCTGCTTGCTCCCCTCATGTACCTGCAAACAGTTGACCTCTACACTCTGCCCGTTTACGTCACGACCCTCTACAACATCAATCTGACGGTCCAGCAATGGCCCACTATCATGGCCGCGGCCGTCCTGACGACCGTGCCGCTGATGGTGGTTTTCTTCTTCGCCCAGCGGTTTATTCTTGAAAGCGTGGTCATTTCCGGACTCAAAGGCTAACGTGGACATCAAAGAAGCGATCGGCCAAAAACTTCTGCTAGCCTTCAAAGGCAAAGATAAACCTTCCGATGAAATCGTTCACGCGCTGCGAGAATATAAAGCCAGCGGAGTGACCCTCTTCCGCCCCTTCAACATAGATAGTCCTTCTCAGCTTCGGAATTTGACCGGTCAATTGCAGCGTCTCGCGCGTGACACTTCGACTTCGCTCAGTGCGGGCCGTGGCCTGCCTCCGCTATTGATCGCAGTGGACCAGGAAGGTGGTCAGCTCATGGCCGTCGGCGAAGGGACTCCCCTGCCCGGCAACATGGCCCTCGGCGCGACCGGGTCCGCTGAATTAGCGCGCCGCGCCGGCGAAGTCCTTGGGTGCGAACTCGCAGCAATGGGCATCAACGTGAATTACGCGCCGTGCGTGGACGTAAACCTCAATCCACAAAACCCGGTCGTTGGCATCCGGTCATTTGGCGAAGATCCAACTGTAGTTGCAGCGCTTGCCGCTGCCATGATAGAAGGCATCCAATCTCAGGGAGTCGCGGCCACAGCCAAACATTTCCCGGGCCACGGCGACACGGCCAGCGATTCCCATCACGGGCTTCCATCTGTTCCACATTCGTTGGAAAGATTGAAATCGGTCGAATTGCCGCCATTTCAAGCCGCCATTCGGGCGGATGTCAAATTGATCATGACCGCGCATCTTGCCTTACCTGCACTCGACGGCCCGGATGCGCCACCAGCAACTCTCTCCAAAAACATCCTGACCGACCTTTTGCGCCGCGAACTTGGCTTCAACGGTATCGTCATCACCGACGCCATGGACATGCATGCCATTCGTCAGGGCGAATTCCTCGGCGCGGACGCGCTGAAAGCAGTCAATGCAGGTGCGGATATACTCCTGCTTACATCCGATCCGAAAGATCAGGAAAGGGTGTACCACGCGCTGATCAAAGCGGCCGAGGATCATACGCTGGATGCAGAGGAAACACTGGTCTCTGCAAAGCGAGTCCTTGCGCTCAAAGATTGGCTGGCCGTGCAATCCCAACCAGATTTGAGCGTTGTTGGTTGTGTCAAACACATGGCAGTCGCTGACGAAATTGCGGAGCGATCCATCACATTAGTTCGAGATCATGCAGGTTTGCTCCCCATTCACTTGGAATCAAATCAGCGCATCGCGGCCATCATTCCCAGGCCGCAAGACCTGACTCCGGCGGATACCTCATCTTACGTTGTGCCCGCGTTGGCAAACTCATTACGCGCCTATCATCCAAACGTGGATGAATTCGTCATCCCCTACGCGCCAGGTCACTCAGATATTTCCAACTTATTGCTCCAACTCAAGGGCTATGATCTTATCGTCCTCGGCACGCTGAATGCCTACAACCAATCCGGGCAACAAGCCCTCGCGCGCGAAATCTTGAAGGCGGGTATTCCCACGATCGTTGTCGCACTGCGGCTGCCCTATGACCTTGCTGCCTTCCCAGAAGCGCCGACGTACCTGTGCACCTACAGCATCCTTGAGCCGTCCATGCGGGCGCTGGCGAAAACGGTATTCGGAGGCGGGGAGGCCGATGGTCATTTGCCGGTGGCAATTCCCGGCTTGTACGAAGCGGGGTATCATTCCACAAGGTAAATCCATGTCCCTCTTCAGCGAAATCAACGAACAACCGGAACGTCTCAAGAGTCTGCTTTCGTCCCAGCGTAAAACCGCCGAGAAGATCGCACGAGCCATCCAGGGCCGAGATATAGACTACGTTTTCCTTGCGGCGCGCGGCACATCGGACAATGCCGCGCGCTATGCAAACTATGTGTGGGGCGCGCTGAACGGATTGCCCATCGCGCTCGCAACTCCTTCTCTTTTCACTTATTACAAGAAGCCGCCTCGCTTGAAGAACGCACTGGTGATGGGCATCTCTCAATCCGGACAATCGCCGGATATCGTCAGCGTCCTGGAAGAAGGCAAGAAGCAGAACTGTCTGACCCTCGCGGTCACCAATGAGCCGGATTCACCATTGGCGGATCACGCGGACTTTATGCTCGATATCCATGCCGGGGATGAAAAGGCCGTCGCAGCGACGAAGACCTACACGAATGAGCTGATGGCGATTGCCATGCTTTCGATTGCCATGAACAATGAAAAGTCGCAATGGAAAGTCCTGGAAAAAGTGCCAGGCTGGGCAAAGCAATCCCTTAAGCAAAATAAAGCCATCGAACAATCTGCCCAGCGATACCGCTACATGCGCCAGTGTGTAGTACTGGGGCGCGGCTACAACTATGCCACGGCCTTTGAATGGGCGCTGAAGCTCAAAGAACTGACCTACGTGGAAGCCGAGCCCTATTCCTCCGCGGATTTTCAGCATGGTCCGATCGCTATGATCGAACGAAGCTTCCCGGTCATGGCTGTTATGCCGGACGGAAACGTGTTCGAGACCATGATGAATGCGCTCACTCATCTGCGGAATGATTTTGGCGCGGAGTTAGTCATTGTATCCAACCACCCGGATGCACTTGCCCTGGCACAAACGCCGCTTTCCATTCCACGAGAAATCCCGGAATGGCTGAGCCCGCTGGTCGGTATTATCCCGGCTCAGCTGTTCGCCTATCACCTGACACTGGCCAAAGGGTTCGATACAGAAAGGCCGCGCAGTATCCACAAGGTGACTGAAACAAGATAAAGTCCAAACTGCCTGCCAGACACGGCAAGCAGTTTTTTGCAGGGCGCACTATACGCACAGCTAGGGGAACCCCTTATTGCAGGAAAATCCGCGCATTCCTATACTTGTTTCTGGTTTTGCGATCCCAAAGCAACGCAAATCAAAGTAGTTGCGTTCCACCCTGGAGCGCAAGAGCTGGCAAATCCACCAACTGCGTCTGAGAGACGTTGGAATGGTACCTCGGCCCATACTCTTGATGTGTGAAGGAATGAGAAACCACCGCCTGGCGCTTCGGAAACGTGATGTCTCATTTACGCGAATAATCATCCCATCGCAAAGCGAAAGTCGCGCCTGGGCATCCTTCTCTCGAATCAGTCGGGTTAAGGGCTGCCTGAAATTGTCGCACAAGTGCATATGATTCAAATCTTACAAGTTAAAGGATTAGGAAGCGAGACTATGGAAATAAATGTGATCCCGGACCTGAAACGAGTTGCGTTTGTCGGCAACTACCTCCCACGCCACTGCGGAATTGCCACCTTTACCACAGACCTGTGTGAGGCATTCACAGCGCAATTTCCTCACGTTCAAACCATGGCGCTCGCCATGAATGACAGACCCGAGGGGTACGCCTACCCGGAGAAAGTACGATATGAGATTCGCCAGAACGATCTCTACGATTATGAGCGTGCCGCGAATTTCCTCAACCAGCATGAAGTCGGGGCGATATGTCTACAGCATGAATACGGAATTTACGGTGGAGATGCAGGGCGTTACGTCCTGACGCTTCTGCGAAATGTGAGCGCGCCCGTTATTACGACACTTCATACCGTTCTTGAGAAGCCGGATCCCGAGCAATTCCGAGTCCTGCGCCAGGTCGCCGAGCTTTCGAACCGCGCTGTGGTCATGAGCGAACGCTCGGCCGATCAACTGCATGATGTTTATGGCATCCCCCATCAGAAAATTGACATCATTCCCCACGGTATCCATGACATTCCGTTTCTGGATCCGGGCTTTCACAAGGATAAATTTGGCGCGGAAGGCCGCACCGTCATTCTGACCTTCGGCCTGCTCTCGCGTAACAAGGGCATTGAATATGTGCTTGATGCTTTGCCGGACGTAGTAAAGGAATATCCAAATCTTTTGTACCTGGTGCTCGGTGCCACTCATCCACAGGTGCTGGCACAGGAGGGAGAACAATACCGCGAGAGCCTGCAGGAACGCGTACGCCAGCTCGGGTTGGAAAACAACGTAATGTTCCACAACGAATTCACCAGCCTGCAGGATTTGAAGGAGTACATTGGCGCGGCGGACATTTACATCACACCGTATCTGGATCGCGAGCAAATTGTTTCAGGAACTCTGGCGTACACAGTTGGAGCCGGTAAGGCTGTCATTTCCACTCCCTATCGCTACGCCGAGGAACTGCTCAGAGAAGGGCGCGGCATCCTCGTTCCGTTCCGGGATTCTAAATCCATTGCTGAGCAGATACTTTACTTGCTAAAAAATGAAGCCGAGCGTAACGCCATGCGTAAACAAGCATACCTCTACGGCCGAGATATGATCTGGCCAACAGTCGCCCGAAGGTATATGGAAACGTTTGAAAAAGCCCGTAAGCAAAATGCCCAGGCGGTATATCCCATCCCGGTCACCGGTTCTGTTGAGAACTCGATCGAGCGCCTCCCGACCCTCAAGCTCGACCATATATTCCGCCTGACGGATGGCACCGGCATGCTGCAACATGCGGTCTTCAGCGTGCCGAACTACAACGAAGGCTACACTACAGACGATAACGCCCGAGCCCTGATCGTTTCGGTGCAATTGGAAGAGACTCGAAGTCAACCCGGCGTGGAGGACGAAAAGCACACGCTGACGCAGGGTCTGGAACTGGGCTACCGTTATCTCGCCTTTCTGTGGCATGCATTTAATCCCGAGACCAAACGCTTCCGCAATTTCATGAGTTATGACCGTCGGTGGTTGGAGGAAACAGGCTCTGAGGATAGTCATGGGCGTGCGCTGTGGGCACTTGGCACGGTGATGGGCCGTTCCCGCCGCGAGGGCTTGCGAGGCACGGCAGGCAGATTGTTTGAAAGAGCAATTTCCACCGCGATCGAATTCAAGAACCCCCGGGCCTGGGCCTTTACTCTTCTAGGCACACATCGTTATCTGAGACGACATCCCGGCGACCGGGCCGTGGCGCAGGTTCAAAACACCCTGGCGCAAAGACTTCTGCAGATGTACCGTGATAACTATACGCCGGAATGGCCCTGGTTTGAAAATGAGGTCACGTACTGCAATCCGGCCCTTTCGCAAGTGTTGATCCGCTACGGTCACGCGAACAACGACTCGGAGGCATTAGCTGTGGGCATCGAATCTCTGGGTTGGCTCCTGAAAATTCAACATTCAGATCAAGGTTGGATTATGCCGATTGGCAGTCAGGGCTTCTACAGAAAAAGGGGCGAGCCTGCTTATTTCGATCAGCAGCCTGTGGAGGTGTACTCTCTGGTCTCAGCCTGCCTCGAAGCGTTCCGCGTCAGTAAAGATTGGGCCTGGTATACGCATGCCAGGGAATCCTTCGAGTGGTTCTTTGGACGCAATGCCCTTAACCTGCCCGTCTATGATCATGTCACGGGAGGCTGCCGCGACGGTCTACATATTGACCGTCTCAACGAAAACCAGGGTGCGGAATCAACCCTCGCGTTCCTCCAGTCATTTCTTGAAATGCGACAATTCGAGCTGGAGCTTCCGAGTCAGCAGCACGACCGCGAACGCAGAGCCACTTCTGACCTGCTTGCGGACCATTCTCCAAAAGCAACCTAAGTCCGTTACATACCTCCTTGGTATCAAAACAAAAAGGCAGCGATCGAAACTCGCTGCCTTTTTGTATAATTTACATAATGCTATAACCGACGGTCATGACTACGGTACGGACCCTGTGCCTCGTCACTGGGATGCCGAGCGATATAAGCCCGCCCATGCTCATCCAGCCAATCCAGGAGCATACTGATGCGCGTGGTTGCCAGCGCGATGCAGTGATCGGCCGCGCCGTAGTATATCCTCATGGTATCTCCATCCGGTTCAATGACATGTCCACATGGAAAGACCACATTCCCTACATCGCCAAAACGCTCGTAGGGTTCATCTGCGCCGAACACCCATTCATCACCACGGATCAGGCAGATTTCAGGCGATTCCAGGTCGAACAGTGCGAGTCCCAGTCGGTATAGCGAACCCGCAGCCGTCTCACGCACGCCGTGATAGATGGTCAGCCAGCCACGCGGGGTTTCAATAGGCGGATTGCATAGGCCAATCTTCCTGGCATCCCACCAGGCGCCGCGCCGCGCTTCGAGCATCATCTTGTGGCCGCCCCAGTATTTCAGGTCTGTCGTATAAGAGATCCACATGTGCGCGCCAAAACTGCCCACGGGACGGTGAATCAGCGCCCACTCGCCCTTGATACGACGCGGAAACAGGGCCGCATCCTTGTCCTCGGGGGACATGACCACACCCAGGCGCTCGAATGTGCGGAAATCTTTTGTGAGCGCCATTGAAACGCCCGGGCCGCTGCGGGAATAGGAAGTGTAAAGGATTGCATATTGTTGCATCTCCGGCACAAATGTGATGCGTGGGTCTTCGATCCCCCACATTTCCTCCGGGTAATTTTCGATGTCTGGCAGGAGTGTGGGCCGTGGGTCGATTTGCCAGTTTGTGATCCCATCTTTAGAGCGCGCCACCGTCAAGTGCGAGTGGCTGCGCATATCCTCTACTCTGCAAAGCAGCAGGGTCGTTCCATCGGGAAGGGTAGTGGCGCCAGGGTTAAAAACTGTGTTGGCGGGATACGGCCACATGTCTGAGGTCAGAATCGGGTTGTCCGCATAGCGTTTGAAAAGGGGCATTTTTTCATGGTGATTCAGGGTCATAAAGCAGTTCCTCATTTGAATATTAGATTTTCGATGCGACAGGTTTGCCGCGGAATGCTAAGTTAAACCGTGATCG
>JAKOVF010000225.1 GCA_029782225.1 Chloroflexota bacterium
GATCAGCCTAGCGGCTTTCCTCTCACAGAACGGTGCGTACGGGCCGCGTACACCGCTCCTGAAGAATCTACCGCCGTTCGTAGAACTGCGACACAATACCAACACTGTACTTTGTTAGGTCCAAGAGGCCAATCTCCCTGAACCATCGGTTGGGCAGAGCCAGACTCAGTAGAGGACTGACTGAATTGCGCCAGCGATGCATGGAGATTTTCTGGTACTCACCACGGTAACCCCGTTGGCGTAGTGTTCTGTGCAGAGGGGTGATCCCTTCTACCGCAAAGACCGCAGGTGTAACGCCAAGTGTTACACCAACTGGGAAACAATTCGGCGCGGGGGTGATCCCGGCACAGTGTACAAAGTATCTCTGCAGGAACGGATACACTGCTACGATTGGCACGCTCACGATGATGGTCATGGTGGCCCGGATGGCCCTAGGCGTCACCGTATTCGTGGTTCCCGCAGCAGCCCGGGACAGAGCCTGGAGCAGCGATCCCGACATGGTATTTGCACTCTGCAGAACCTTCATCAACTCGTACTGCAAGGTACTGAGCTGGGCATTGGCCGAGTTGTAGAGGAAGGTATAAAACCACGCGTTCCAGTTGTCTACGGCGATGAACAGGGCAATGGTGGCCAGCACAGGCTTACACAAAGGCAGGATGATCCGCAGGAAGATGGTGAACTCACCTGCTCCGTCAATGCGCGCCGACTCCACGTAGCTGTCCGAGAGGCCGGCGATATAAGTCCGAATCACTATGAGGTTAAAGGCAGACACCAACCCCGGAAGCACATAAACCCAGAAGCTGTTCGTCAGCTTCAGGGAACGCATTAGGAAGTAGGTGGGTACCAGCCCGCCATCAATGTACATGGTCAAAACATAGATGAACGAGACAAACCTCCTGAGGACAAACTCCCTGCGGCTGATAATATACGCTGCCATGGCGGTGCAGAACACACCGAACACCGTGGACAAAACGGTTCTGGCCGCGGAGACCAGGGTAGCATGGTAGATCTGGCTGCGGGTGAGCAGCGTTTGGTAGTTGTACAAAGTGAATTTCCTCGGCCAGAGGGTGATCCCTCCCCTGGAACTGTCCATGGCGTCGTTGAACGAAACGGCCAGTGTGTTCAGGAAGGGATACAGGGTGACTATGACCAGGAAAATCAAACTAATGTAGATGAAGGCATCCAGGATGCGGTCCTCCCAGGTTTTGCGTCCAACTCTAATCATTCATTCCACCCCCACATTGATTGCCCATGCACCACTACACCAGCCGTTCTTGGCCCCAGCGCTTAGCCAGCTGGTTGGCACTGAACACCAGGACGAGGCTGACAACGCTGCGGAAGATACCTACCGCAGTGGCAAAGGAGTAGCGCATCATCTTGATCCCGTAGTCAAGCTCGTAGATGGTGAAGACCCTGGCGTAGTCGATCACCCGGCCGTTTTGCAACAGATACTGCTGTTCAAAGCCTGAGCTCAAGACCCAACCCATGTTCATGATTAACAGCACACTGATGGTGGGCCGGATGGAGGGCAGCGTGATATACCACATCTGCTTGAGCCTGCCTGCCCCGTCGATCATGGCTGATTCGTACA
>JAKOVF010000232.1 GCA_029782225.1 Chloroflexota bacterium
GGCGTCTATTGGAAGCCGGTCTACAACTTGCTGGAAGGGCAGTTGGAGATTTTGGTGGTGAACCCCGATCACATCAAAAAGATCAGTGGGCGTAAGACCGATGTAGCGGATGCCGAATGGATCGCCGACTTGTTGCGCCACGGTTTGTTGAAAGGGAGTTTCATCCCGTCGGCGCAGCAACGGGCGCTGCGCGACTTGACCCGCTATCGCACGACCTTGACCGATGAACGCAGCCGCGAAGTCAATCGCGTGCAGAAGGTCTTGGAAGATGCGAACCTGAAACTGGCGAGTGTGGCTACCGATGTAATGGGCGTGTCGGGGCGTGCCATCTTGAACGAGTTGCTGGAGGGACGCACTGATCCTGCCACACTGGCGGACTTGGCGAAAGGACGCTTGCGCGAGAAGCGTGACCTGCTGGAGAAGGCACTGAGCGGTACCTTGAAACCGCATCATCGCTTTCTGCTGATTCAACATTTGAGTCACATTGATTTTCTGGATGAGCAGCTCGCCAAGTTGGACGACGAGATTGCGGAGCAGATGCGCCCTTTTGAGGCCGAGGTGATGCGCTGGGATCAATTGCCGGGGATTAACCGCCGCATTGCCGAAGTGTTGATTGCAGAAGTGGGCGCGGACTTGAAGCAGTTCCCGGACGCCCAGCATTTGGCGTCGTGGGCAGGGTTGTGTCCGGGGAACAACGCAAGTGGCGGCAAGCGCAAAAGCGGGCGGACACGCAAGGGCAGCGTGTGGTTGCGGCGTGCGTTGGTGGAAGCCGCACACGGTGCCGCACGGAGCAAACAAAAGTATTTTGCGGGCTTGTATCATCGCTTGGCGGGACGACGCGGCAAGAAACGGGCCTTGGTCGCCGTAGCGCATAGTTTGTTGGTGACTGGATTTCACATGATTACCCGGCAACAAGACTACAAGGACTTAGGTCCCAACTATTTTGATGAACGCAACAAAGAAGCGGTCAAGCGGCGTGCCGTGAAACGGTTAGAGCAATTGGGCTTTCAAGTTGAACTGAAACCCGTTATCCCAATTGCCGCTTGACAGCGGATATTTTCAAGGGAGCGGCGTGCCGTGAAACGGTTGGAGCAATTGGGCTTTCAAGTTGAACTGAAACCCGTTATCCCAATTGCCGCTTGACAGCGGATATTTTCAAGGGAAACCGACAATGAGGAAGGGGAGGCTACTCCAATCGGGAGAGCGGTAACTCCACCCGAGCCAAGTGAAGTAGCTTCCGCATCCGCTTCCATGCCCACGCGCCGTGTGGGGAAAATACCTCAGGGGAATGGAACCGCAGTGAGCGCCAAAGTCACAACCACACCCCCACATCGCCGCGCAGCGTCCGTCTTTGGAACACGCGGTGCGGAGATTGTGGTCTATCCGGTGATCAAGACGACGATAGCAGCGACAGATGCCATTACAATTTTAGAAGGACCCGACACGGCTCGGGAAGCTGGCGCTTTTCAGGAGAGAGGGCGACATGACTCTCTGGCATCAGTCGCTGACAACGACCTAGATGTCGGGGCACATCCGGAGGGTCCATCTGGGCGTCGTATCTATGTTCGATTTAAGGATCTCGCCAAGGATACAGGTGCGGCGTACATCCACGTACTAATGGGATTGTTTGCGGACAACCCTGGCGATGACGATATCGCGCTTGTCTTCGCGAGCAAGGTAGATGAAGTTGAAATTAAGACGCCAAATGCTGTGGCTTATGACGAGATCTCGGAAATCGTGCAGGACATCGTCGGCGAAGACGCAGTCATAGAGATTTTCCAGGAGGGTGAAGATGATGCCTCGCGTTCAACCTGATATCTCACTGCATCTCCGTCCCGCCCGTGAAAGCGATCAATGGACGATTCGGCGAATCGTTTGGCGTGCGCTCATCAACCCGCTCGAATTGAATTGGCAGCGATTCCTCATTGCAGAAATCGACGGACGTTGCATAGGGGTAGGACAAGTCAAACCGCATGCTGGCGGACTGAGGGAGCTGGCATCCATTGCAGTGATTCCAGCATGGCAAGGAAAAGGCATTGGTTCCACAATCATTCGAGAACTGCTCTCGCGTGAACAGGGTCCTGTCTACCTCACCTGCCGGGAAAGATTAGAGTCGTACTATGAGCGTTTTGGATTTCATCGGATTTCGATTGCTGACATGCCCACCTACTTCCGTACGCAATATCGCCTGGGACAACTGTTCGGACGCATTCCTGGAATGCGCAAACCGTTGAGAATTCTGGTAATGAAACGAGAGGCTTCTGGCGTGAAAATGGAAGGTATGCCTCGGAACTAGTCGCACCAGACATGATGAGAAGTGAGGTGCAAGTAGCAAACATGGCTCATCGCAAATTTAATTTTGTGGCATGAGCCGTGTTTCTACGGAGAGAAGACTTCGAGAAACAGATTTTCACATTTCGTTGACCTTGATGACAGTAGGTTCAACGACAACCAGTTATGCATATAACGGAGAGGGCACACGCATCAAGCGCACAATCTCCGGGGCGAACGGCGGCGCCTCGCATTTAGGTGGGCAATCACTATGAGATTTACGTGCCGAACAGTGGAGCCGCGACAATTACAAAACTGCCAAAGAATGCATCAAACAAAAGCCGCCCTTTTGGGCGGCTAACATTTTATTTATCTTTGATTTCAATTACGGTCCATTTCTCCACGATCTGCCCATCGACCGTAATGCTTCTGGAAAGGGGAAGCCCTTTGGCGTTGAAGATATAATCGGTTACTGCCCGTTGTGAGGGCGAACATGTTTGGTCTATTAAGCTGCCATCCGGGTTCCGTGGACAGCTTCGATTCTGTTCAAGGTGGAATCGTTTTTGTCCGCCGCTTTGTAGTGTTTCAGAGAATCCTTGTCTCTGTTTCAATTGGATGTCATATCCTGGCACAAGCCATTGATGTGGTGCTATGAAAATACCTTTTTCAATTGGAGTCTGTGATTGGATGGTGCCATCCGAACCGTAAACGGTATAAAGCCCATTCTTGAACTCATATCGAGTCCCTTGGTAATTAATCAAGGGAAGCCCACCCCGGGAATTTTGCTTCGCGTTGTCTTCGGTAATTTCGAGCGACCAATCCCATTTACTTTGGTAGTTCAGGCGTCCAGTTAAAGTTTCGTGCGGACTTTCGCTGCGATAGGTCATTACGAAGGGAGCCCAATCTTGTTCCCGCCCGACCCCAAGCGCTGAGGCTATAGAATAGCCAACTCCCATTACGATAATAAGGAACAGAAGGGAAACCATCAAGACTCGTTTCGGTGACATAGGTGTAACTCCTTTTCTTTCGTTTGGTTCAGTTACAGCTTAAATTTCTGGCAAAATTGGTGTTGTTCCACAGGTAATGCTCTTGCAATGGCTCGCACCAGTAGTGGCAACCTCCACCACAATCGAAGTATCGTTCTTGGAATTGAACCGTGGTGTTCGTAACGACGTTGCGTACTGGACCGATTGTACGCCATTGATCCAAACCACCGGAACCATTGAATTCGCCGGAACATGGTTTCGGACATCCCCATGTGTTCTGCCATGCATTATTCTTCCATTCCCAATCTCGTGAGAGCCAGAGCTGATAGGAGAGTGCTCCACCAAAGCCCCATCCTCCTTCCCACCAACGCGTGTTAATTGTCCACCCAGTCGCGATGGAAGTGTAAGATACCTTGCCGCACCAATATTTTCCGTTACTGTCGCAAAGTACGGGCGTCTGTTGTGCGGAGACGCTCTGGGTGAAAATTACCATGCCCGCGGCAAGCGTGGTGGAAATCAATAAGCCAAGAAGTAGCGCTCGCCTTCCAAACAAGAATATCCGAGCCATTGAATTGACCTCCTTTGTGGAATTGTTTGTTAATTCATAATAGGGAATCCAAAACCTGGTGTCAAGAATCGCGATCTACGTGCGAAAACCAGAAGCGCTTCGACCCGACAATGTCAAACTGATGCAAGATAAGGTAACTGACGCGAATGAAAGACTCGAAATCCGAATTTCCCTTTAGGAAGATAAACAAGGCTCATCCTGAGGAATTAAAATCAGAATGAGCCTTGTTTATGCAGCGGTTGCTAATGGACTCAAGTCTACCAACTTTATTCCTCTATCCGCTTCTCAATGCGGAAGCAAAACAATGGTGGTATCACGTGCAATTGCGCGAAAACGAAAATACCAATGAGGCGCGCCGGCTAGAGCGGAACAATATCCGTTCTATGCTCGAAACCCTACGAGAAGCCTGTAGGCACAATGGCTATCTAATTATTCTCGACCAAGAGAGTGCAGTAGACCCGCGTTGGATATTGTATGCGACGCGGCATCACTACTGGAGTGGTTACGGCGCGGATACCTCACTATTCGTTCAAGCGCTCAAGCTGTGCCGCGTGCCGCTGTTTTACTATTCGCAGGTTAGCACTGAAATAAGTGAGCAGCTGCGCTCGGCATTAGAAGGGTGAGCAAGAAACATTTCACCGGTCTTTCATAAGGAGATGGAATGCAAGTTGTCAATGGAACGAAATGGTCTAAACAAAAAGGCAAAAAGGCTCCAAGTCGGCTGATAGAACACCCAGGAAAGGTTCCGGAGATCTGTGGCTGGGCGTCGTTCAAGGGTATTAAAGCCCACTGTGCAGGATGCGCCGTGGACAATATGGGGCAGGTCATTTGGCTTTATGTGGGCGGTCCCCAACAAGCGGTGCGGTCGCTGTGGGCGTCGCTTGCTGGCGGAGGCGCGTTAGAGCTTGATCAGAACGTCGTTCGTTTTGAGCGGGACACCTCCTATCTTCGTCTAGAAGCCCAGATCGGGATGACCCGCTTCTATTCGACGGCGCTGCTGCATCCCCAGGCGTCGCTTCTGCAGATGCAGGCTGAAAAAGAGTGTTTTTACGTGCTGAGCCAGAACCCCGAGACGGCGCCAGTGTCTCTCTTTTACAAGATGTTGAACAAGGCGTTGGCATTGCCGCTTGCGCCCGAATGGGCTGATTATCTCTGGAAAGCGGGCACGCAAATGAATTTTACGGATCGGACCGAAAAAAGAGAAGATCCTGTCACGGCGCCGCGGGAGCGATTGATCACGAACCTCAACACTAAAGCGTGCGCAGGTTGGCGAGTACTGACAGATCTCGCGTATTGGATGCTCGTGGTGGAGTTTGGGTTGAAGCAGGGAATGATTCGGTAAGGCGAATCTTGTATGGCACGCTTAGCTTCTATCGCCAAGGCAGGCTACTATCCAACCCCCCAGCGCGTGACAGAGTGGATTGCCGGACACCTACAGAGAGAGGAATTGGAAGGCGGGAGACTTCTTGATCCGTGCGCCGGCGAAGGCGATGCCGCTTCCTCCATCGCCCAGACGTTCCACCTAGAGTCTTTTGGGATTGAGGTGGACTATGAACGCGCGACGAAAGCATCGTACAGAATGGATCACGTCATTCCTGACGACGTGGACGTGGCAAAAGTTTCGCGCGACGCGTTCGAGGTTCTATGGTTGAATCCTCCCTATGATGTGGTCCAGGGGAAACGGCTTGAGCACAAGTTTTTGACCCACTGCACACAATTTCTCGCCCCAAACGGCATTCTGGTTTACATCGTGCCACAGTATGTGATCAATGCCAAAATCGCAGGCTATCTTGCGAAACATTTTCACACGTTGCGGGCATATAAATTCCCCGACCCCGAATATGCGGATTTTCGACAAATCGTCGTGTTCGGCACCAAGCGCGCTGCACCGAGCGATGAAACGGAAGCGGAGGAAGATGCACTCTATCGCGCCTGCGCGGGCGCGTTACCAATCCTCGCGGAGACTGTGGATCCAAGTGGACGCTATCTCATTCCCCCACCCCAGTCGATTCCCGATTTTTACTTTTACGCCAAAAACCTGTCCGATGCCGAAGTAATCGCGCTGATGACGGAAAGCGGAGTATGCAGTACGACGAAATGGCAAGAACATTTTGATCCTGAAAGCGAACTGGATTCGTTCCGACCCTTGATGCGCCTGAAACAGGGACATCTCATTTCACTGATCGCGGCGGGGTACATTCAGAACATCCGCCTTGAACGCGAAGCCGAATCCATTCTCGTCAAGGGGCGCACGTACAAAAAGCAAGTCGAGAACGAGGACGAAGAATCCAAACGGTTGACCGATACATTTGTCACCGAGCTGGTTGTTCTTGATCTCAAGGCGGGAGAGTTTGAACATATTGATGACACGGGTAAGTTAACCGCCTTCTCCGAGAAATGGAATTCGATTCTGCTGCAGCAGGTGTTGGACGCGTATCCGCCCATATACAACATGGACTATGAGACGGCACTTCCTCCCGAAAAGGTGCAACTGCTCAATCGTCTGAGCGCGCATCGGCGCCTGCCGCGCCGTAATATTTGCGGTCTGTTTGAAGCGCAAAAACACGTCGCTACGGCACTCTATTTTCTGCTCCAGCGCCAGAAGAATGCGGTGTTGGTGGGAGAAATGTCTACAGGGAAAGCCCAACCGCTGGATGCAAGGATTCTCACTCCAACCGGTTGGACAGAAATGCGAAAATTACGGATGGGAGATGCGGTAATCGGTGCCGATGGTCAACCGCATCACGTGAATGGTGTATTTCCGCAGGGAGAAAAGGATGTTTATCGAGTATGGTTTTCCGATGGGAGCTGGGCAGAAAGCTGCGACGATCACCTATGGCTAGTGAATTCGCCGCTCCGAAAATGGAAACACAGACCCCCGCGTGCATTGCCACTGCGCGAAATTCGTAACCATCTTGCCCATGCCAGCGGAAACGCCCAGCATTTTATCCCGCTGGTCAAACCCATTGAGTTTGACCAGCGGGATTTTGTGATTGAGCCATATGTGATGGGGGTCTTGCTTGGGGACGGAAACTTGGAAAGATTGCGGGTCACAACGGCGGATCACGAGATTCTTGAACGCATAACACAAAGATTGCCTGCAGGTCTCTCGATCAAAAAAGTAGGAACCACTCGATACGACTATGCTATCACCGGCTCCAAGCGCGGCAAGAAGAACCCGATTCGTAGCGCACTCATCCAATATGGTCTGATTCGCTGCAGGTCGTATGACAAATTCATTCCAGTGGATTATCTGTGTGGTAGCGTGACGCAGCGAGTTGCTCTACTCCAAGGATTACTCGATACCGACGGAACGACCGATAAGCGTCAAAATGGAATCGAGTTCTATACAACATCCGGACAGCTTGCAAACGATGTTCAAGAGCTAGTCTGGTCTCTCGGTGGGACCGCTTCTCTTGCGACACACCAAACGCAATATTCATACAAAGGAGAAAAACGCGTCGGAAGACTTTCATATCGCCTTCGCATAAAGCTTCCTGTTGATATCAAACCGTTTGCCTTGTCGCGGAAAGCAAACGCCTTTCGCATTCCGATTCGCCGTGAGCCGACTCGCTCCATCCAACACGTCGAATGGGTGCGCCGCGCGCCGGTCCAATGTATCAGTGTGGATGCGCCGGATGGATTGTACGTCACCGACAACTATGTCGTTACTCACAATACGAGCATGGGTGTCGCGCTCGCGGCGCTGATGGGCACAGATGCAAACCCTGTCTTTGTCATGTGCCCGGCACATCTGGTTGCCAAGTGGAAACGCGAGATCCTTGAAATTCTTCCGGGTGCCTACGTGGAAATCGTCGAACGAATCGCCGATGTCGCGCGTTTTGTGCGGACCGTACAAGCCCTGCCAGCCGCGCAAATGGCGTTCGCCGTGTGTTCCAAAGAGATGGCGAAGCTTGGCTCTGGACTGGAGCCCGCCTACACACAGAAATACGAGTTCGAACTGGTGCGTCAAGCCGCGTACCAGGCAGACTCGCCGCAGCTATGGAAATGGATTGAAAGTAAGTCATCCCAATGGCTCAGTGATATCGGATCTGTAGACGAAGACGCGAGGCTGGATGACGAGACAGAGAATGAAGGTGAGGACGAGGATGCTGTGGACCCCGAGATGACTCTCTCCCCACTGTTCCTTCAACAGGCGTATTTGGGACGGAGCCGCCGTTTCGAGATGGAGCCCGATGAACAGCTTCGGGCGCTGTGTTCTACGCCAACTCCCGAAGATGGATACCTCATTCTGCGCGAGCGCATTTACTGCCCCCACTGTGGAACAGAAGTGCGCGACTCGGACGAGAGGCTCGTTGGTCCAGAGTACTTTGAGAAAAAGAAACGCTTTTGTCAACAGTGCCGCAGCCCGCTCTATCAGATGATCCATCTCAACCATCGCGGCAAACGCGAGGTAGACGTTGCCCACCTGCGCACTATCCGCTACCCGATTGCCGAATTCATCCGCAGGAACCTCTCGGGCTTTTTTGGATTATTTTTAGCGGATGAGGTCCACGAGGCAAAGGGTCACTCAACTGATGTCGGTTACGCGTTGAGCGCCCTGGAGCAAGCGTGCCGTCACACCGTTGGAATGACCGGGACAATCTATGGAGGATACTGTTCCACGCTCTTTTCCCTGCTGTATCGTCTCGATCCCAAAATTCGCATGCAATATCATTGGAGCGAGATGCAGCGTTTTGTGGCTCGATACGGCATCCTTGAGGAAATTACGTTCAAGGGCGACGGCAATGTTGACGACGAAGATGAGTTCGGGGTGTACACCGCGAAACGCCGGAGCCGCACCTATGTTCGTGAACGTCCGGGCATATCGCCCGAACTCATTGTTCGGCTCCTCAATTACACGGCGTTCGTGCAACTGGCGGACCTGGGCTACGACCTTGTGCCGCTGGTGGAACATCTTATCGACTTGGACCTCGCGGAAGACCACCGGGAAGAATATGACTAGCTCCAAGAGCAGCTTGAGAAGGCGTTTGAACAGCTGCGCGAGGACAGGCAGAGCCCCAAGCGTCTTCTTGCGGCGTATCTTCAGTCCCTGTTGGGATTCGTCAATTCCGGTCACCGGGAGGAGATCGTTCGCGATCCCCAGGGCGGTGTAATCGCTGTAGCAAAAAGCTTGGGCACTGATCGACTCTACCCCAAAGAGCAGGAGATACTGCGAATCGTCAAGGCGAATGTGATGGACGGGCGGGGCGTAATCATCTACCTGCGGCAAACAGGGATCCGCGACATCACGGAACGTCTTCGCCATCTCATTGCCAATGCCGGTCTGCCGGTCGCGGTGTTAAAGACAAATATCTCATCCACGAAACGCGAAGCGTGGATTGCCAAACAAGTACAAAGCGGAGTGAAAGTTCTACTTACAAATATGGAGCTGGTGAAGACGGGCTTGGACCTCATTGACTTTCCGACCATGATCTTTGGAGAGCCCAACTATTCTGTATACACAATGCAGCAAGCCTTGCGGCGCCCGCTGCGCTTGACCCAAGAAAAAGACGTGCGCGCGTATTATCTCGTGTACAAGAATACGATGGAGAGCGCAGCCGTGTCGTTGATCATGGAGAAAATGGCGGCGGCGGTAAAGGTTAATGGGGACAGCCTGGAAGCATCGCTGATGGCGAGTCAAGCCCATGCAGACGACGTTCTAAGTCAATTGGGCAAAGTGCTGCAGGGTACGGTGCAGGTCAAAGATTTGCACGAGATCTTTCGCGAAAAAGAGTTGGAAGCAACTGCTCGACGTGCGCAGGAACTCGAACGATTGCGTCTTGCCGAGCCAACAGGCACAGAGACGAATTCCAGTTTACCCGGTGCCGCGCTGCTCGTTCCATTATCGCAAGAAACAGAATTCAGAACGGGTTATCAAACCACTCTGTTCTGATCAGAAAGAAAGAGGTCCAGCATATCCGTTCATGCTGGACCTCTTTTCTTAAGAAAACAGAGTGTGCTCGACGCACACGCGATACAAAGGTCAATGTTGATAACGACTGATCTCATAAGGAGGGCAGCACGGTATGCGAGCTCGCGCACAAGCAATAGACACGACGATTGAGGATCGAATTCCGAACAGGCACTGGTTCATTCTCCAGACGGGCGCCGAAGGTATTCAAATTGTAGACAGCCGCGATGTGTTTGTAGGATCTATCACCGGCGAGATTTCCACGCCTGACGACCTGCCGCGAGCGCAGCTTATAGTAAGGGCACCGAAAATGGCAATTGAAATCCAATGCGCTCTTTATACGATCGGCGCACTGCGGTATTGGCTGCCGCAGGACGTGCTCCCGGAAATAAACGCACTGCTGACGCACCTGGAAAATACACTACACGCTGCAACAGGTGAACGCAATGAGGTTGGTGAGGCACAATCGGAAAGTAGCGCACGCGAGGCAATTCACAATGCCTATTTGCGATGGTTAGAGGCTGCGCTCGTAGAAGCAGCGGCTGAACAGGAGTATTCAAAAAGGATGAAACAGCGGCAAGAAAGAGTAGAGACCGACATGCCTATCAGAGATAGGCAAACGAACGATGAGCATAGATATGATCTATGTATATGAAGCAGCAGGGGAGGATATTATCGCCATGCGTGCCGCATTGGGAAAACATGGCTTGATGCCGTTCCAAGTAACGCCGCGCGGTCGAATTGTCGGCGTGCTAGAAACTGACTCACTCCACCTCTTTGCGCTTGTCTGCGCTCCTGACACAATGGAATTGGAACAATACGCGCTTGAAACACTCGCGCGCATTGTCGCCGAGAACCATGCAAACGCTGAAGAAGAGGCGGAATTATGCGTCTAGCTTTGGGCAAACGGGCAGAGTGCCTGGCAGACCATCTGTTGCTGATGAAAGAGGGATTTCTGCGCCGCTCTGGAGTCTGTTTGAGCTGGCATCGGTGGGATGAAATGGAATCCGGTCGAAAGGCTCTGACCGTTCGAGTTGCCTTACGCTCGCGCGTGGTGATGATGAATGTTTTATGGGGAAAAGGACAGTACTATGGGCAAATCGAACACCAGGGATGGTATCGTCACAAGGGAATGTGGCGGCGCGATCCATCCCCGTTGAATCCCCATGCCCCAGCGGTGGTTCAGGTAATGGGTCGCAAGCCTGAACCCGATCCATACCCGCCTTTCGAACTTGTGGCTTGGCGCGCCAAATGATGGTCCCCGAACATCAACAAGGAGAAATCTCATTGGAATTCCAATCGCCTGCAGAAAAAGCGCAAGCTCTTGGTGCAATTCAAACTGCGCTGAATCTTCTCGCCTCTGCCCGGGAGAGCCTCAAACAGCTCGCCGTTGCGCATGGCGAGTTCAAGGATTTGCAGTCCTGTATCACGCAACTTGGGGTGTTGAGTGGCGACATCAAATTCTATGATGCGCCGAGTATCTGGAATGTATATAACGCCGTGCTACGCACACCTGCGCGGATTGAGGAGCAAAGTGAAACGAGTCTTTCCAAAACAGATTTTACGGCGGCGAGTACGAATGCGCCAACGCGTACCGCTTGAGCAGGGCGATGTCGCGACGTAAATCGCTTCAATCCGGGCAACAAGCTTCGTTCCTTGAAGGGATGTTGCTCGGGAGTCCGCCTGCAGAAACCGTAGCTCAAGTTCCTGACATATCAACCGAAAAGAACAGACCTCCTGGCGGATTGAGCACCGCAGAGCCAGGCGATGCGGACCTGTTCGGATTTATCTTTGCCCTTTCCGAACCACCGAGCAAAGATTTCTGGCTCTCAACGCCGCGGGTTTCCGGTTCGGTCGAGCAAACCGCCGCAGTATTGATGACTTTGGATGCGCTGGCACTGTCTGCGCCTCCGGGGAGTCCGAGTGGGGATGTTGAAATCAAACACAGCGCAGAGAACACAGCCTCTAGCTCCCTACCTCTATCCATCGAAACCGCGTCTGCGCCCACCGCAATCACAGCGCAGCCCTTTTTGTCAGTCTCTCCCGTATGGCTGATGGATCGGTATCCAAGCGAGGTGCTATCTATTACCGCAGTTTGGAATGCCCTCCGGGAACGCGAAGGGATGCCGACAGTAAACGATGAGGAGGCGTCCTCGCGCGTTGCCCCGATGTTGGTAGGCTCGCTTGGCGGTCTGCGTACGTCCGCAGACGTTGAGTGTAAGTTGAAAAATTGCCTACAGGACCTGATGACATTGGCACGCCGCCTGTATGGAAGCGAACCAAAGGAGGATCGGGAAACGGTTCAACGGTTGGTGACCCGCTTCCTTCAATATGCACTTGGCGAACAGGCAGAGGAGGTGGCGTGGCTGCGTACGGTCGTCGAAGCGGGCGTGCGCAAGATGCTGGCGGGTGAATCCCAACGCATTTACTCGGCGATCATAATTTCGGCGCTTCAACGCCCATTCCGCGAAGCGGTGCATGGCATGTTAGAAGCGAATGAACTTCCGCTCACAAGGCTCGTGCTGGCAAAGGCACGGCAGAGTGGGTATGGAAAGGTCATGCGTGAGACTCTGCAAATCTTGGCACGCCACGGGATTAGTCTGCAATCCGCATCTATCGGATGGACCAAGGCGCAGATGGGAGGGGAAGAACAGAAAGAGGTTCTTTGGAAGGGACGCTGCGGCGAGCGAACGGCGGTCATGATTGCCGGACGCACCGTCGTCAATAATCATGTCACGGAAGATCCAGAATCTATCCTCATTGTTACCTTCAAGCGTGAGGATATGGAAGGGCACTACCCGATTCGCCGCGCTGACCTTGAACACGCCAGACGAATTCTCTGGTCTCAAGGCTACCATGCGGAGGGGGAAGAAGGGTATCCAATTGCAGCAAATGTGGCGATGTTGTGGGATGACTACTTTTCCTATCGCGAGTATGGATGGTGGTATGGCGATGCCGAGGGGCGTGTGACGGTAGTGATCAAGTATGGTGGAGCGGCAAAGATCAAACATTACGCAAAACTGCGTCGCGCCGCCGCGACCATGCAAAGGTGGGGTTATGACCTTCGCTACTCGGACGCTGCTCTTTACTTTTTGCCTGCCGGGGTGGACTTGCCACCAGAGTCGGCAGCAGAGGATTCCGAGCAAGACGCAGTGAACGAGGAAGAGAAGGACTGCTCGGACCGAGTAGGAGCAGAACGTTACAGCGAGGAGTACTAAGCTCGCATATCGAACGTTTGGCTTCGAAATGAAAGCCAGGCTAAAGTCAAGAGGAACGAGGCGATGGGTCTATCCCATCGCCTCGTTGCATTCTTGCGGAGGAATACATGAATTCAGACCAAACTCAAACAAGCAATGTAGCAACATTTAAGGCGGCGGAGTATCTCGTAGGCGACGACAGACTTGATTCGACAGGACGCACTGAATTCTATGCCGCGCTGAATACGGAGGAGGCTGTCAACCGGTGTTTGAATGCGCATCGCTTGCACAACGGGGCAGCGTTCGTGGGACCAAGCGGGCAGATCGTGTACTGCGGACACTTGGCGTATGCCGTTCTGCAAGACGGATAAGCGGAGACGAAACTCATACACCTTTTCCCGACAAAGATTGTCCGATGAAACTGATATACACCTATGATCCCACAGAAGACGTATTCGCTACAATCAGTCACAACTTGAGCGATGGAGACGCCGATCAGCAGCGGCAAGAGATGCGAGGGGCGGGACTTCCTGCATATACGCTCAAGCAGCCGCGTGTACATCAGACTACAGATGCCGGTCAATGTGCCAGTTGTGCGAGACTCGTCCGCAAAGCGCTCAGTCCAAAACCGGCGGGCGATTCAAAAACGCAGAAACCCGCGCGCCGCGCCACAGTTGAGGATCGCCGTAGGCGTCGTAAGTAGATTGCATCGCCAAAGTGATTTCGGCAGCGCGACCGATGGAATGCAAGTGCCGCAAGTAACACCACCAATTGGGGAAAGGGCTGCCTATGCCATTTCATGATTATCGCAGGTGGAAGTATGAGGATGTGAGCGATATGGAGGACCTTGCGAAAAGGCTAACTTCTCACATTGTGACGCTGTGTACTGGATATCGGCACCGTGGATATTTCTATCTCAATGATGCAATTCATGAGGAGGGTGCCGGAGAGTATGCAATTGTCCGCGAATCCGATCTGCGTCAGGTCGAATCCATCACCTTTAGCTGGTGTACCGTGGAGCAAGCACTAGGCTATATCCAGGAGGTGAGCAGTGGAACATACGACGGCGAAAATTACGGCTCGATTTCAAATACACAAGTCCTTCCGGCAGCTGAGCATAGAGGCTGCCCCTTGTGTTCTTAGCAAGAACCTCACGTTTGAGCGCGCGCGCTGGAGTCACCCGGATCCAGCGCGTGTTCTTTCTATCGAAAGGAGCGTTCTATGTCAGTCTATATCGTAGATTGCTATTGGACGATGTACGCCCGATTGCGGATCGAGGCAGACAGCCCCGAAGAGGCAGAGAAAAAAGTCCATGAAGCGGAGTTGCCCCAGGGCGAGTACGTTTCAGACAGCCTGGAAACATATGTACAAAACGATAAGGAACCACCAAGGTCAAATCCAAACGAATAAACCGGTTTGGCAGTCCGAGCTGCATGAGTTAATTCCCGCATCAGAACTGCGCCGCCAGATCCGCGAGATATATGGCTGTGGCGTGTCATCGCGATACACACCGCTCAGGCTACCTGGCTATCCCGACGGCGCGTGGATGATCGAAGACGAGCATGTGTTTCTCTACGGGCATGAGATTGAGGAGCTGCGCTCCTTTGACCCCGCACAGCTCGTAGTCAGTGAACATATGGTCGAATGCAATGAAGAAGGGCGGGGCGATGATGCACGGCGTTATGCCGAATGGTGGCGACAAGGCATCGAACCGCCGCCAATATCGGTGGTTGAGACTCTGCTTGGCAAATGGAGCGTGACTGACGGGCATCGCCGTGTTGCCGCAGCACTCATCGTCGGGAAACCGATCCGCGGTTGGTTCAGTCCCTATATCTTTGTTGGAGAGGAGGGACGCGTCGTCCAAGCCGGTCTCACATTCGAAATCGCGGTTATCGAAGCCTATCGCCGCGGCGAACTCGGCGATGGAGCGCGTGTGAAACAAATTCTCGAATCCGCGCTCACTTGCGGCGGCGCATGGGGACTCACCGAACGCTATCCGCAGCTGTTCTCCGAAATTGGCATTAATGCACAGCATTATCTTGCGCCACATCGGGTGAGCGCTTGAATGCTTCCGACAGAAACAACAAGTCTGTTGTAGGTCACAGGGGTTCCCCTTTGCGCAGAGGGAACCCCTGTTTATTTTCATGACGAAAGGACTTTTATGCTCGCACAGACTGCAACAAGCCCAAGTACTTCTCCACAAACTTCCCTTCCGCAGACGCCCACAACTAATCTTTCAGCACCCGCGCTGAATCTACCCCCCATCCCCGCACTCAATGCGTTGTGTGCACCTGCCGCCCTTGCGGTCACACTGCGCAATGTAAAATATTCTGTCGGTACGCGCTCGACGTTGCCTGCGCTCAAATGTGTGTTGCTTACGGCGCAGCCCTCGCAAAGCGATGGTGCTGGGCAGCTCGTTCTCTCCACCAGTAAACTGGATGCAACATCCAACGCCTGGCTTGCCGCGCGTGTGAGTTCGCCCGGCAGTATTGCTGTCCCATATGACACGCTGTTCGAACTTGTCGCACATCTTCCACAAAACGCGACCGTGAACTTGGAAGTAGATCCGGCTTTCCAAACACTGCGTGTGCGCTGTGATGATATTGTGACTAACCTCAAGGGCATTCCTGCAACAGAGTTCCCCCAGCCGCCTGCCTGGCAGGAGGGTGCGCAGATTGAATTGTCGGGAAAGGACTTGAAGGGATTGATTCACCAGGTGGTCTATGCCGCCGCGGAGGACGATTCACGTCCGATCCTCACGGGAGTGTTATTTGAGCTCAATCCGAGTGGAATCGCTTTTGCCGCGGCAGATGGTTTCCGTCTTTCCCTCCGCGCGCGAGAAGCGGCGACGGGAGCTCAACAGATACAAAGAATGATCATTCCTGCCCAAGTGCTAAGTGACCTTGAAAAGATTATTGCCGACGACGTGACTGTGACACTGGCGGTCAATGCCAACAAGACCCATGTGCAATTTACTATGCCGAATTACCGGTTAGTCTCATCGCTTATCGAAGGGAATTTTCCAGATTACCGGCAACTTGTACCGACAGATCATGCGACACGCGCAATCGTGGATGCGAGCGCCTTCGGCGCGGCAGTGGACCTCGCCTTGATTTTCGCCAGGCACTCAAAGGATCTCGTGGTTCTCGACGTGTTTCCAGGGGAAAACGAGAACGCCGGAACGATACGCATCACCGCGCGTTCGGCGGAACAGGGAGATACAGTCCGCACGCTGCCTGCCGCGGTCACAGGACCCGCACAGAGCATTGGTCTCAACTGCAAATTCATGAAAGAATTCGTCGGCTCTGCGACTGCTCCACAGTTGACGCTGCAGCTCAATTCCTCCGCGAGTCCGCTGCTCTGCGGCGAAAGCGGCAATCCTGGATACAAGCATGTCCTCATGCCAATGCACATCGGCAAGTAGAAAAATGCGAGTCAGACGATCGTACGATTATCGCCGGATCGGTATTAAGAATTTGTGCCATCCGGGCGAGAAAGCAGAAAACCGCATGAAAGGAAAATGCCATGTCGCAGAATGCGGATGATCAGGTCGAACAAACGCTTGGGTCTAAATCCGACCAGCTCACGGTAGAAACGGATGAAACTGAAATTGACGAACAAGAGACCCGGCTCGACCCTGAACCAGAGAATGAGGAAGCAGAAGAGGACACATCAGAAAGCGATGGTGCAAGCGAACGTGCTGCGAATGACGACCCTGCAAAAGCATCTGTCGCTGCAACGTCGCCTGCTTCATCACGGCGCGGGCAATCTGCACGTGATGGCGAGCCGTACGAATTTGATCACTGCACGACGGTAATCATGCTACAGATCATGCCGCCGCGCCCAGGACAAGAGAAGGGTGCGCGGAAGGTGTTCTTGTCCGTTCGTACGCACTCCGACCCGCCGTGCTCCGCGTACATGCGCTGGAGTGATCTAGAATCTCGCCTACCGGACGAAATCAAACTGCTTCTTTCGCGGGTGCGAGAAGAAATGCCCCAACGCGCGGCAGAACGGGCTGCGGCGGAGGAAGCCGAGCGGGAGCGCCAGGCACAGCTCAAAGAGCAAGCCGAAAAGCGAGATGCGGAGCGAAAAGCACGCGCGCAAACCAAAGCCTCGACGACGCGCCCCGCAAAGCGAGGCAAAGTGGATCTCAACGCGGTCCCCACTCTGCCTGCATCCGAAGTGGTAGCCCAACCTCCACCAGCCCAATCTCCAGCGACCGCCAATCTCATAGGGGCTGCACCGGCAGAAAATGAGCCAACCCAAGCAGGTACGCCTCCTGTTCCTGCTAGTGCTCCGAAAGCGCCCACCGCAACCGCGCAAATGTCTCTATTTTGAAGCTGCGATCCAGAGGAGGAATTCATATGGTTTCTCTACCACTACCAAGTCCGGCTGAAAGCCAAACGATGAATGCACTCGAGCCAGAGAGCGTGCAATCCGCAACGGGGGTACTGGCGAATACCGGTGAAACCGCCCCGACGAAAGCCAAAGTTGTGTTCGAGCAAGTTGATTTGTTCGAATTGGAGGTGGAGGAAGCACGCGATACTGACTACCTTCGAAAGCTGCTCGAACCGCACTATCCCGCAGCGACCGATGCCAAATTTGAATACAAACAAGAAGGGGACTGCCTGATTGTGACCATGATCAAGCAGAATCCACCCAAGGGTTAAGATGGTTGCAGCGAAATCTCGCAACCCCAAATGGGCAAGATCCAAACCTCGGCTGTCACGGTTTCTGGCAGCTGCCAAGCGGCAACTCGATTCCGCCGTGCCGCATCTCAATCCCGCGATCGCGCTCTATGTCAAACTCCAACCGCAAGTGGGAGAGATGACGCTGCTTGACCTGCAGCTGCATGCCGCAGAAATGGAGGCGGCGGCACGCGCTGGTGAAAAGGAGGCAGATACCGTTAAGCAAATTGCCGCGGCGCTGGACGCGCTCACGCCCGAACCAACGCGATTGACTCTAGCAGGCTTTTAAGAGCACTCGCATTCGGGCGCGGCGATCAAGCCTTTGAATTCAATGAATTAGGGCACAAAGGGGATTCTTTGTGCCCTAATTCCGTTTTCTATGCTCTTTTCGTCTCACGCGAAATACACGCACCTGCCGCCCCCTGGCAGACTGCCTGCGCACGGCGGGCGCTATATCGTCGAGCAGTGCAAAAAAGAGTTGGAAACCTGGGCAGCTCGTGCAGCCTATGTAGAGCAAGCGTGTGCGCACCTCATCGCATGGAGAGAATCGCTTCAATTCGTGCGGCTCTTTGAAAAGTTCTTTCCACAGGAATATTCCGAGGCGGCACGCGAGCCCCAATCCTGGCGCTTGCACCCACAGTCTCGCATTGCTCCTATCGAGGAGCAATTTTTCGATCTCATCGAATCGCGTCTTTTCCCTTTCGGTCGCGATTGGATGGAAATGACCCTGGAGGAAATTCGGCACGGGCATGATTTTCTCCCTGTAATCCCCTTTATTTCGGTGACACCGCCACCAGACGAATGGGACACATCGAGCGAAGAGTATGTCGTGATTCGGGTTCTCCATTGCTTCAGTTGGGACAACTATTTTGCTCCTGATGAGGAGCAATGGTATGGGCTCGTCGTCGAGTTCGCGAATCGGGGCGTAACCCTGCCCAAACCGATGTTGTATCCCTGGCACGGCGCGCCACAGCAAGTCAATTTGGGATTCCGTCTGCAGCGAATTTTGATGCACTTGCACCTCAAGAACTTTCTGGCAATGGCGCGCGCCGCCGGTTATCCCTGGTTAGGAACAACTTTAGATGTGCTCTATCGCGATACCAATAACCTGCTTGTGGACATTGACGAAGAGATGAACTATGAAATGTTCGAGTGGACGGAGGAGAATCTCAAGTGGTTAGCGGATGAATGGTCTCAGGGAAGCCGATTGCTGGACACTTTTTGGCAAGCGATCCAGATGCTACAGAAGCAGCCAGCGATCTGTGCACATCTTATCGAACTCTGGAATGCCAGCTGGTCCTGTGCCAGGGAGCAGTTATGGGAGCCGCAATACGGGTGAGGTAAAAAGAACAGGCACGGTGAATAGAAAGAGTACAAACGTCACGGGGTGTAAACATGCCAAAGAGTGTTCGTAAAGGTTCAAACCATAAGCGTGCTGCGCCACGCCGCTCGCCGCGAAGGGGTCCGCACCAGCTTTTTCCAGAGAATGCTCACGCGGCACTGGTCTTTACCAGCGACGGTCAGATCATCTGGTGCAGTCAAGATCATCGCGGCATCCAGCGCAAGGGTATATCGCCGGAAACGGTAGGCAGTGTGTTCGCTGGGGCACCTGTCTGGAGTGGTTTTTTTCCCTCCGATGTATGGAGTTGGGGTAAATCGGACGGGGCAGAGTGGGTAGCCATCATACTTCCTGCTCAGATGCAAACCCTCCTCGTCGCAGATGGGAAGGAGATTGAACGACTGCGGGTTCCACTGCCACCACTGGTTTTCGCGGGAAGGCGTCTAGACTATTACATCTGGGCGGTGGGTGATAAGCATTGGAATCGTGAACCAGACGTACCTGCTTTTCATGCGCCCTTTCCGAACGTCGATGCAGATGGGGCAATCTGTTTCGGCAATAACATTCTGCCCCCCGCGTCAACGCAAACGATTCGTGCGGCGTGGGAGATATTTCTCAACAGCCCTTTCAACGATCACACGGTCACGAACAAATCAAAGCAATTTGCCTCCGACGTGCGCGAATTATGGTGTGCGCTGGCGGCGCGCAATGCGAAACGATATCCCTACCACGACCTCGAGCCCATTGGTGGGAGTCTCGGATGGGCGATTGAACGAAGATTTATTCGCAGTTAGCCAAGAGGACGCAACTTGCGTTTGCGTCCTCTTGCTCTTGGGGGAGGAATGAACAGTCAAAAACCCCTTACGCGTTTTGTCTTTATAGAGACCGACCAACTGCCTGCGTACGACGCGGCGATGAGCGAATACCTGTTCGGAGCGAACGGTCTGTTCCGCCGGGCACGACGCCCGGGCTTGGAGGCGATCATCCCCGCCACAGCGCCGCAGCGTTTACTCAAGACAGTCGAACCTGCAGTTCAGTTGCAGGTGCCGCGTGTGCCAATCCATCTCGTACGCGAGGTGCTTCGGGAAGCCCAGCACCAATGCGTGGTATGCGGCGAATTTCGTGAAACGCTGTTCTATTATTGTTGGGATGCGGAGCACGGACAATGGACGTTGCATGTACCGCCCCAGGACCAAATGCTCTGGTCGGTTCGGGCGACCGACACCGGGGCGGACAGCGCATATGCACGGGCACTCATTGAAGTCCACTCTCATCATTGGGAAAAGGCATTCTTTTCACGCGATGACAATCGCGACGAAGTGGGATTCCGAATTTACGCGGTGTTGGGACGTATCTTTGAGCATCCAGAGCTCAGAGTACGGGTCAGCGTGTACGGAGATTGGTGGGAGCTGCCCGCGGCTCAAATCTTTGAGCTGCCCGAGGAGGTGAGAGACTGCTATGGCGAAGAATAGGATAAAAACAAGTGAGCAAAATAGTGTTTATACGGATCAAGTAACGCTCCCGGCACGCCTTGATCCCTCGTACGCGCGCGCTGTGCCGGTCAAACTTCAGCAGGGGCGCATCAATATCTGGATTGTCGGGTGCGGCGGCACGGGAAGTTATTTCGCCGAGGCGGTCTCGCAATTGTGGATTGCCACGGATGGACTAAAGCGCACGCCGACTCCACTGCACCATTTGTATCTCGTTGATCCCGACGTCGTCGAATACAAAAACGTCGCGCGCCAACGCTTTTGTCAGGCAGAGATTGGTAAATTCAAGGCGGTTGCGCTGGCAGAGCGCTGCTCGCTGACCTTTGGCATCCGCGCGTTCGCCCTTACCGAAAAGTTCGATCCGGCGTTCGTTCAATCGGTTCATTCCGACAAGTATAGTTATGGACGGGATGCCCAGGATATATTGATTGGTTGTGTGGACAACGCCGCGGCACGCCGCAGTCTGAACGAAGCAGTCAACAAGTATGGACAGGGAAAATCAATCTGGTGGCTCAATTGCGGCAATTGGGCTCGTTCCGGCGAACTGCTGCTGGGTTCAACCAATTCGCTGGAACGTGTGCAAAGGGGATTTCCGTCAAAGCGAGGCGGCATCTGTACGGCGCTGCCTTCGCCCGCATGGATGGAGCCGGGAATATTAGAGCCGCAGGCAGAAGAAACTGCCGATTCGGGTCTGTCTTGTGCCGAAATAGCACTTCGCAACGTGCAATCAGCAACGATCAATCGCTGTGTCGCGGCATTTGCTTCCGATATGCTGCTGCAGCTGGTGCTCGGGCAACTCAAGTTATTTGCTCTGTATTTTTCCCTTGGACCCGGTACGTCCCATGCCCGCTATATCACGCGCGAGAATGTTGCCGCCGCGATTCGCATGAGCACGGAAGATGTGTATGGCGCGGCGAAATCCTAATGTGCGCTTGAAAGAAAAACAGGCGGCTACAAAATTTGTAGCCGCCTGTTGGTAGGTACAGTCTTCTCACGTTTCACCAGGATATTCAGCAACGCTGCTCTGGTCGTGTTGCTTGACCTGCTAACGGAAATAATCTGATCTCTAGACGCGGAAATTGCTACCTTCCTAGTTCTTGGGAGGAGGTGCTGGAGGAGGTGCTGCCTGACCATATGTGCACGCGCGAATTTGCTGTCGGGCTGGGATAAGCGGTACCTTGGATTTAGGAAGACTGTTGTCATTGAGTATTTCGCGAAAGCGATCACCAGTTCTGGAATGAGAAATAATCGCAGGGATGCCAACTTTGCGATCAAAAACAATGCCTACAAAGGTGGCGCGGGGTGGTTGCGCTGACATGTAATTAATACCAGTCAGCTCAAAGTCACCCTGAAGCACGACAATTGATAGCTGTTGATCTTGGCATAACCCTGGCGTATCACCGAAAAACGACATGTATTCGGCGGGTGTAATCGAGCGATTGAGGCGGACCTTTGGCGCTCCACCCTTCGATTTAATATTCGCACATGCATAGCTAAGGGCTTGATTTTCTATTTCTTGCGCCGATGCGCTTTCGAGGGATCGAGCATGAAATTGACAACCTGCAAATGCGCTCTGGAGGGTGAAATAACCTGCTGCCGCTGTCGCGGCGACCATAATAGTCAATAGTAATAGAGTGATTGTTAAGCGTTTCATTGTCGCTCCTGCCTAATGAGCATCGATCGTCCAATTGTAAGTGGAACCGCACGCACTAATACCAGGGTTCCCTAATACCTGGTTATAGCACGCATATGCCCAATTACCAGGTTGGTTTTTCCATTGAAAATAAGAGTCATCTACGGGACCGTAGTTGGCACCATTTCTTCCTTCCGCACCTGCAGCAGCATAATCAACCGCCACTAATCCGAGGTTAACATCATGTAACACAAAGCATCCATTTCCGCTGCAGAATTGCGACTCAAAGACATTCGCGGACAGATCAAAGACTTTGTAGCGATAGGTCAGATTTGGACCGAGAACTAGATCCGTTCGATTTATCTGATCACCATTCCCAAATACATCATCCCAACTCGTATACGCATAATAACTACACGTGATGTTGCATGTCTTTTCAGCCCCAGCCTCAAAAAACGGATCAGAAACCCAATCGGTGATGCCGACTGGGGCAGCGGTAGCTTGTCCGATCACGGTAAAACTATCAGGCGTGGTCGCGTACGCATCCACGCCATGGACTTTGCTCATTCCGTTTTTCCTAACCTTCTTTCCCCCGAAAGTGTTGCTAAGCGATGAAGGTTTTGCGAAAACCTGTGCTACTGGGCCTATCACTAATAAAATGAGAAAGACCAATACTGAGCAAAAAAGCACTCGGCTGAGAGTGCGGTTTATTCTCCCAATCATAAACCCTCCTTAGAGAGTGTTTCATAAATCGCTAAAAGTCGAGTAAGCTTGGGGAATGACCAAATTCACCCAAACCTACCCGACCGACTTGAAGTATAGCGAATGGTTGCTGATTGAACAATTCTTTCCGCCGAATGTGCGCGGACGCCCGCGCAAGTGGGAAATGTGGCTGATTGTGAATGCCATTCTGTATGTTGTGCGCACAGGG
>JAKOVF010000238.1 GCA_029782225.1 Chloroflexota bacterium
TGCCGCCATGTCCGCAGTGGATTTGAACAGCGGCGTGCTGGTTGACATCACCGGCATGGAAATGGATGGCGATAAGTTCGTTGCCACGCGTCCGATTTACGAGGGCAAGGTGCTGGAGAAGACCGTCTGCAATGCCAGGCCGCAGTTCGTGACGATCCGCGCCCGCAACTTCCCTAAACCCGCTCAGGAAGCGGGGCGCAGCGGCTCAATCAACAAAGTCGAAGCCAAAGGCGACGCTCTGACAAAGGTTGAAGGCTACTCGGCTGCCGAGGCTGCAGTGAATTTGGGCGACGCGAGCGTCATTGTCTCCGGTGGGCGCGGTGTGAGCAACAACCCGTCGCTGACTCCCCCCAATGGCATGGATGAAAAGCAAGCCGAGCTCTGGCGCGCGCAGCAGGGCTTTGCACTCGTCACCGATCTCGCCAAACTGCTCGGCGGCGCAGTCGGCGCATCCCGCGCGGCCGTCGACGCAGGCTACATCACCTATGCCCACCAGGTCGGGCAGACCGGCAAAGTCGTCACGCCTGATCTGTACATCGCCTGCGGCATCTCTGGAGCCATCCAGCATTTGGTCGGCATGCGGAATGCAAAGCTCATCGTTGCCATCAACAAGGATGCCGACGCGCCTGTTTTCAAACAGGCGCGCTACGGCGTAGTGGGAGATCTCTTTCAGATTGTCCCCGCGTTGACGGAGGCATTCAAGAAGAAGTTGGGGAAATCGTAAGTGGTAAGTAACGAGTAATGAGAGACCTCCTCGCTGAGTGATTGGCGGGGAGGTTTTGTTCTGGATGCGTCGCACTCGCGTAATCCTTATTTAACCCCTCTCACTGCCCACGCCCGGGCTACCAGTGGGATTGAGCCATCGGGGGCAAACGGCAAGCCGGAGCGAATCCTTTCCCGCAGTTCGGCACGTCGCTCTTCGCCGAGTGACATGGCATAACTTGGCGCTGGACCCTGCCCGCCTAAGAAAGGCAACCAGTAATCATCGAAATCCTTGAAGGTGTTTTCTATGTCAATGGGACGGGTCTCGATTTGAGAGAGCCCTGTTTCCTGAAGCAGTTCGGCCAACGCATCTGGATGACAAAGAGGAAAACGCGGCCCTTCATCAAGCTCGGAGGCGGCTGGGTCAAGGGCAACTGCCGCATCCCAGAAGTGGCGCAAGAACTGCATCTTGTCGGCGTAATCCCAAACGTATAGAGCCAGGGTTCCACCGGTCCGCAAGGCCTGCTTCATTTCGGAAACCATTTTCCGGGGTTCGGGAACAAAATTCAGAACCAAGCCGGAGACCGCGGCGTCGAAGGTTGCATCGTCCGTTGGGATAGACTGCGCATCACCGGTTTCAAACTCCACACGCGGATCCTTCACCTTTTCGCGCGCCGTCTTGAGGAAGCCCTCGGAACGGTCAATCCCTTTTACTCTTTTTGCGTCGGCTATTTCCAGAATGGTTTGGCTGAGCGCGCCCGTGCCACAGCCCACATCCAGCCACTCGCGACCTTCCGGTAAAGCAAGCCAATGGATGAATTCTCTTGCAACTTTACGACTCCAGCGCCCAACATACTTCTCATACTTATCCCCGCTTGCCCAAAAATCCTTGGGAGAGTTTTTGTTTGACATAATGCCTCAACCCGTTTGTGCTTTCGGCCTGACCAGTCGCGCCCCGATGATCGCTGCAATGAGTGTCAGGAAAAGCACCCCTGCCGCACCACAAATCCCTGCAACGGTGAATGAGGCGCCAATCCCTTTGAGGGCGACCTCTTCATTCGGGAAGGTCTTTTGCGAACCGTCTTGATAGGTGCAGGTCAACTCAGTATAGTGACCTGTCCCGCCACTGGGATTGGTCGAATCGATGGGCGCACTGCCATAGTCATTGTAGGAATGATCCACGGATTCCGGACAAAGTACATAAGCAGTGAGCTGGTCAAAGACAGCAGGCACTCCAATGATCATCGCGCCGCCCACGGGAACAACGAAGAATAACCAACCGCCACCAATCACTAACATAATGAGTGTACCTAAACAGGATCCCTGCCAGCGTTTCATCAGACCTCCTAAATTTTGGATGATTTTACTCTGATTTACTTGGCATTCTATCAGCCTTTTGTCAGGAGAATCTGTCAGAGGGGGATTCGTAAAGGAGGCCCGCCAACTCCAAGTCCAGAAAGGAGCGAGAAATTCTTCTGGGAAAGTTCAAGCCCTCATAAGAATCATTAAGAATAATCCCCCAAATTCTTGACAAAATCAAAAATATATTTATAATTCAAATATTCCAGCAGTGAAATATCAAGATTTCTAATCTCTCCATCAATAAAATTGAGGCTGAAATGGAAAATCCGGATCAAACCGTCCCTCCCAATTGGGCAGTCCGTTTCTTTACAATCTTTACCGGCCAGGCTTTTTCGCTCTTTGGCTCGGCGCTCGTCCAATTTGCGCTGGTATGGTACTTGACGCAGAAGACCGGTTCCGCCACGGTACTGGCAACTGCATCGTTGTTTGCCATGCTGCCGCAGATTCTGCTGGGACCCATTGCAGGCACGGTGATAGACCGCGGCAACCGGCGGATCATCATGATCGTGTCCGATGCTTCCATTGCCCTGTTCACGCTGCTACTCATCTATCTCTTCTGGTCGGGAAAAGTGCAGATCTGGCACATTTATCTGATCATGGCTGTTCGCTCCCTGGGAGGCGCATTCCATTACCCGGCGATGGCCGCCTCCACAACTTTGATGGTGCCAAAGGAACACCTTTCACGTGTGGCAGGCGCAAACCAGACCATGCAGGGATTGGTGAGCATTGTGGCTCCGCCCGCAGGTGCATTGCTCGTGGCCGTGATGGCAACGCAAAATATGCTGATGATCGACGTGGTCACCGCGATCATGGGGATCACTCCCCTGCTGTTCTTCTCCATCCCCCAGCCCAGGCAGGAGGAACATCTCGCAGGGGCGCCTCGCAGAAGTTTCGTGCAGGATATGGGTGCGGGGTTTAAATATATGATTTCGTGGCCCGGCTTGTTGATGTTGGGACTTATCGCCACCACCCTGAACTTCCTGCTGGCACCTGCGAGTGCGTTGATGCCCCTGCTGGTGACAAAATACTTCAAACTCGGCGCGCTTCAACTCGGGAGTCTCGATTCGTTCTTCGGCGTAGGCATGATCGCCGGCGGGATCACGCTCAGCGTGTGGGGCGGGTTTCGGAAGAAGATCCTCACCTCCCTGACAGGCATCATTCTCTTCAGCTTTGCCATTCTGGCCATTGCAGCAGCCCCCGCCAATAAGTTCTGGATTGTGATCGTCGCCCAGTTCGTCTTTGGTTTTATGATGCCAATGGTGAACGGACCGATCCATGCCCTGTTCCAATCATTGATCGAACCGGGAATGCAGGGACGTGTGCTATCCCTGGTCAGCAGTGTGGCGCAGGCGATGATGCCGCTCAGTCTCCTTGTGGCCGGGCCGTTTACGGATGCCACAAGTTACCAGGCCTGGTTCTGGGTAGCCGGCGTGCTGAACTTAGTAATCGGGCTTGGAAGTTTCCTGATCCCGGCCATCCTTAATATTGAGAGCAACCATAAGCATACACACCCCGTGGAGGCAACGGTCAGCGATGCCGCGGCGTTCGACTGACCATTAAAGCGCTGTGGTATAATTCGCCAGCTTGAACGGAGAGGTCGCGTAGTCTGGCTTAGCGCGCACGCTTGGAAAGCGTGTAACCCACAAAGGTTCGCGGGTTCGAATCCCGCCCTCTCCGCCATAGAAGTCCCTCGTCATGAGGGACTTTTTGTTGTAGGTTCACGGGCCTCCATTAAGGAGATGATATTCGAATCCCGCCCTCTCCGCCATAGAAGTCCCTCGTCATGAGGGACTTTTGTTGTAGGTTCACGGATCCCATTGAGGGATGATATCCCCACGGGGGCGCTGTTCGAATCCTGCATTCTCCGCCAGCAAGTCCGTGACGGGAGAATTGTTTTCGAAGCTTCCGCGATTCAAGCGTAACTGAAAGGGTAATATAGTGAGTTTCCGTTCCATAGGATAGACAAAAGGGAGCGCCCCTGGGAGGGGCGTTCCCTTTTCTGCTTCCAGTTCAGAGTATGTTGTTCTACGGATTCAAGCTGATGACATAGGCGATCAAATCAGCGATCTGCTGTTGATTCAATGTTCCCGAATCACCCCACGCAGGCATTTTGATGACGGGATCCGGCCCGGCCGGTGTTGAGCCATGCTGGATGAAAAGATCAACATTGGTCGCGAAGGTCTGGTAGTTTGGATCCTTCAGCGTCGGGTCAATTGGATTCAAGACCGGGACACTACCATCGTCCGATCCAGGGTTTGGAACTCCAGCCGCTCCCTGGCTGCCATGACACGGCGCACAATTCGTGGCAAAAATTTGAGCGCCAGATTGTGCATCGCCTGTCATGGTGACAGCAGCCCCGGGGCCGCCGGGGTTCGAGGGTCGGGCAATTTCCACCCCCGGAGTCGCCTCTGGTGTTCCAGCAGCGCTTGCTTCTGATGTAGATTTCCCGGCAAAGATGACTGCGCTGCCAACAGCTGATGCCTGTGGATGACCCGTGATTTCCGGTCCCGAAACAAGCGTCTCATAAAGCTTGGAGTTCTGCCAATCTCCGCCGCCAAGAATATCATTACCCTTGGCATCGGCGGCTTGGCGCTGTGAGCCAGCGGTAATTCCAGCGTAGGTTGTCAGATCCAGATTCGCGGCGGAAGTCTTTCCAAGGTCCGGTGAGTGACATGAATCGCACGAAGCGGCGCCAGAGTACCAGATGTTAGCTTCGGCAAAAAGGGGATGAACATCCTGGCTGAAATTGCCTTCACAGGCATTTCCGTTCACATCGTTGAACGTGAATGTCTTCGTGTCCGACGCGCCAGCGGTCACCCAGGCCTCAAGCAAATCCACGGCTCTCACCTGGCATTTCCCGGAAGTATCCTGGTTTACGAACGCAGGAATGGGCGCGTGACCCACTGTGGGAATCGGGGTCCGTTCCACCAATGGTTTTCCTTGATTGCAGGTGAACGAAAATCCACAGGCATTGATGAATATGAAGCTGATCCAGATCAGCACCCCAACCACAAATACCAGAACCGTCGTGTAGATTACCTTACGAACATCATCAGTCATATGGAGTCCTCCCCGTCTACTGTCCCGGCGCTTTCAGCGTGCGGACGTAATTGACCAGGTCCCAGCGATCTGCCACGCTGAGGTTTTCACGCAGAGGCGGCATGGCGCTGGAGAACTTGACATCAGGGAACAGGGAATCTTTCGGGTTATAGAGGCCATTCGAAATGATCAGGAAAATTGTTCCATCATCCTTGCTCTGCACCAGTTGACTGGTCAGGTCGGCGGGCTTTTTATTGACCAGAAAGCCAGCGACTGTCCCATTGCCGGTACCGGTATCGCCGTGACACATTTTGCAATTGATCGCAAAGAGCTTTGCCCCGCGTGCAATCGACGCCTCATCCGCGGGAACAGGATTTGCGGGTGCGCCCTCTCCCGGAATATAGGCTGGACCTTCGATCGGGATCGACCGCGCCGGGACAGGCAATGGCTGTTCCATATTTCCATAGGATGGCTGAAGTTCCATAAAGCTCATCCAGTCGATTTTGATGATGTCATAGGAAAACACCATCAGAACGCCAAAAAGGACCAGCACGACCGCGAAGATCGCTGCCAGGCGCTTTAGAATGACACTCAGACTGGTACTCATAGGTGACGAGCCTCCGCCGGAGCGACAGATTCGGCCCCCGCATTTTTCATGGCATCAATGAACTTTTGTTGATCCTCGGTCGGATAACTGAACAGGATCGCGATCCTGCCATCACTGATCTCGGGCACATATTGCATCGGCGTGTAAGCCGGAAATCCGCTATCCACAAACAGGCCAAGGAAGGAAAAGCCCATCAGCCCCAGCATGGTCATTTCAAAGGTCACGATCCAGCCCATTGGAACCGGAAAAATAGGTTGTCCTCCAACAGGCAACGGATAGAGATAAGGTGTGCCATAGGCCAGGAAAATTCCGAGGGCCATTCCGAGGGCCGCACCCAAAAATCCAATGCGCGGGACGTTTGTCAGCGCACCGGGGCGGCCGAGGACACGCCCCTGAATCGGGATTCCCGATATTACATTAATCCGATCATCAGTCAGACCCAATTCATGCAATTTCTCGACCGCGTTGGCAGCGGGATCAACATCTTCAAAGACAGCCAGTAATGTACTTGTAGTGGGTTCAGGCATATCTTGCCTCCTCTCTACTCAAGCTCGCTGAGAGTTGGGACTTCAGCCCTGCCTATTCTGCGAAGCATATGGACCTCCTGGCCCTCCTGGACCTCCCACACAGGCACAAGGGGAATGATTCGTGAAGCCAGCATATAAAGCAGGATGAAGAGGGAAATGGTGCCGATCGTAAGGAAGACCTCAACACGGGGGAAGTAGAGTCGCCAGGTAAAAGGCATGCGGTTGATGCTGAGCCCCTCCGGAATAATGATGTAACGCTCCAGCCACATGCCGACATTAATCAGTATGCCCGTGATCGCCAGCAGCCAGGGTGTTTGACGCCATTTTTTGTTCCAGAGGATCAACCATGGCACTGCCACATTGCAGAAGAGCATGATATACCAAAGGGGTGCCAGTGGACCTTTCTCAGCAAATTCCTGAACGAGCTTGTTCCACTTGTCACCGCCATACCAGGGAACCAGGTAATCATTGAAATAGAAATAGGCCCACGCCATCGAGACCAATAGCATCAACATACCAATGGTATTGAAGTGTTCCGCGCGGATAAAGTACTTCATGTTCTTCATCGTGGTATGGATGAAGAACAATACAATCGCTACCGCCGCCATACCCGAGTGCAAAGCCCCAATAACGAAGTACGGGCCAAAGACGGTAGAAGACCAGCCCGGCCTCATCGCCATCGCAAAGTCCCACGACACGATGGTATGCACAGAGAACATGACCGGGATGATCGCGAAAGCGAAGATGTTCATGGCGGTCGTCAAGTTCTTCCACTCGCCTTCTGTCCCGCGGAAGCCGAGGGACAGAGTACGATAAAAGATCTTTCGCCAACCTGTTGATCGGTCGCGCGCCATCGCCAGGTCCGGAATGAGCGGCAGGAACAAGTACATCGTACTGCACAGCAGATAGGTATTGATCGCCAGGAAGTCCCACATCAACGGTGAATGGAAATTCGGCCAGACGCCGCGTTCATTCGGATAAGGAAACAGCCAATAAGACAGCCAGACACGACCCATATGCATGAAGATACTTGCACCGGCCTGGACCAGACCGAAGGTGGTCATCAATTCGGCTGCCCTCGTAAAGGGACGGCGTGATTCGATTTTCAGAACGCGCAGGATGGCTGAAATAAACGTACCCGCGTGACTGATACCGATCCAGAACACGGTATTGGCGAGGAAGATTCCCCAGTACACGGGTCTATTAACGCCAGCCACTCCAAGGCCATTCGCAATCATATATCCCCAAGCGATAAAGAAACACGTCAACACAAGAAAAGCCAAAAATCCGGCCACGGTCCAGAACTTCCAACTGGTCGTGTGCATGGAGTCCATGACCATGGCATTCATCTCGCCGCGCGGGAGCGGGTCATGCATTAAATGTTCACGTGGGTCTTCGTGTTCCTCCTCGCGGCGGCGTCCGAGTGATCCAGCAATTGTAGCCATGCGTCTACCCTTCTCTCAGATATGTGATACGCGGTGATATTCCGAGTTCTTCGTGCATGTTATAGCCATGAGGGCTATGCGCCGCCTTGCTGACTGCACTCTCAGGATCATCGATCCGTCCAAAAGTGATCGCACTGGCGGGACAAGCCTGGGCACAGGCCGACGTAAATTCACCATCGATGATCTCGCGGTTTTCGGATTTGGCCTTGTCCTCCGCTTTGTGGATGCGCTGTATACAGAAGGTACATTTTTCCATGACGCCACGGCGGCGCACCGTAACATCCGGATTGAGATGGTTTTGCAGCATCGTTAACGCAGGGTTTTTTCTGTCATCCTGATAATCACGCCAGTTGAACACACGCACCTGGTAAGGGCAGTTGTTCGCACAGTAACGTGTTCCTACACAGCGGTTGTAAACTTGCAGGTTCAAGTCTTCTGACGCACTGTGCACCGCAGCAAACACCGGGCAAACCGGCTCGCAAGGCGCACGCCCACACTGCTGACATAACATTGGCTGATAGGGTGTCATCTTGACCTCTGGATACTCGCCCTCCCAAAAGCGTTCTGTGCGGATCCAGTGCATGGAGCGCCCGTAAGCCGCGTCGTCCTCGCCAACAACCGGCACATTGTTTTCCATGGAACAGGCGGCCACACAGGCCTGGCAGCCCGTGCAGAGGTCCTGATCGATCACCATCCCCCACTTGCCGCCCAGTTCCTGTTCAGATTGATTCGTGAATACAGGTAGTTCCAAGTCGCTTGACATCACATCTCTCCTATTTCGCATCAAAGCCGTATACACCAAGCACACCTTCGAGCCGTGATAATGGCCGGTTCTGACCGGTCTTCGTCACTTTAACCTTCGTACCGGCAAAAGCCAGATCGCCCGCTTCGTTAAATTGAGCGCCAATTAATTTCAGCGGATTGACTCCACGTCCAGCAGCAAAGCGACCATACGCCGTGTGGCCCTGCCCGAATGGAATGGCGATCACATCTGGACGTATGGCCGGATACAGATAAACGGGCAGTTCCACTTCCCCGGCTTCTGACGTGATCTTGAGCACATCATTACTCTGAATTCCAAGCTCTTCCGCTGTCTTCGGGTTCATCTCAACCCAGGTGCTCCACATGACAGTGGTCGTCGGATCAGCGAGTTCCTGCAGCCAGGGTTTATTCGCGCCATTATCGCCCAGCGTCGGTGACATGAACGGGAGCAGAAAGAACTCACCCTCGCCTGAGAGCGCAGGTTCAGCAATGGAGAGTCCCTTACTGAGTGCATCTCCGGGAGCAGGAGAGGCCGGGCTGGGGACCGTTTTCCACCAGCCCCCATGCTGCTGGAAGTAAGCCATGAACGTCGGCAGATCAGAGGCGGAGAAAAAACCGTCTGTATCGCTCACCACCGGTGTTACTTTGCTTTCGACGAAAGCGACTTCATCAGCAAACGGCAGCGTGGAAGCGAAATTGCCACCTGCTGCTCGAGCGGCCGCCAACAGGACATCCACGGTCGAACGCGTGTTAAACTTCGGCGAGACAACCGGCTGCGCACCCGAAAGCGTAGACTGGGCCGCACCAGTCGCTACCCGCTGATAACCCCAGGATTCAAGTCCGTGGTGGTCAGGGAAGATGTAATCTGCCAGCAGGGACGTTTCATCGGGGAAGGTCGCGAAGGAAATAATTTGAGGAACCTTTGCGCTTGCATCGGCAAAACCCAACGACTCAGGCAATTCGAACGCCGGGTTCACGCCATGAACAAACAGCACTTTGAATTTTCCGGCAGCCATCTGCTGGACAAAGTTCTGCATCTCCTGCATGGAAGCCGGTTGATGGTAGTCATCCTGCAGAGGCGAAACCGGGCTAAAGAAAATACCACCGGCCTGACCAGCGTTATTCACCAGTGCATTCAACGTCAGCACCGCTTCAGCGTTGAAGAGTCCATTGGCCTGCGCCAGCGCTGCTCCGCCGGGGATTGCCAGCGGCTTTGCAGCGCCGGAAAACTTTGCCGCAAGACGAGTAAGCGTTTCAACCGAGACACCAGACTTGGCCGCAACATCGTCAGGGTTAACTCCATCAAACGCGGTCGCGGACACGCCTTTTGCTTGCGCTGCAAGCTTTCCGATGGCAAGCGCTACCAGTCCCTCGGTGCCGGGGGCAACCGCGATCCACTCATCTGCCTTGGAGGCTGTCTGTGACATGCGGGCCTCGAATTGCACAAAGTAACCGCGCTTGCCCGTGGCTGTCCCCTTGCGCATGTTCATAAAACCGCGCGTGTAACTGACCTGGGAAAGCCAGGGCTCGAGGAAGTTTGCGCCGAAGGAGAACACCATGTCCGAGCCACCCAGGTCAAAGAACGGAAGCGATGCCTGACCCAGAATATCCTGTGCGGCCTTGATCAGCGTCGCGCGTGCTTCGAATGCGCTGTGCGCACCAAAACGAACCGGGGCGTTCATCCCTGTCGCTTTGGCGAGATCCGTTACCAGGTCAAAGATATGATCCGGCGCCATGCCCATCAGGAAGGCGATCTCAGAGGGTTGATTATTCTTGAATGCATCGGCAACCGTCTGGATGGCCTCATCCCATGTAATTTGATCCCTGGATAATGCTTTCGCTCGAGCCTGTCGAGTAGGCGCTTCGACCCGATCAGGATTGTAAAGGCCCTGCAATGTGACCTGACCCCGCGGGCAGGTCTTGCCCAGGTTGACGGGGTGGTCGGGATTCCCCTCCACTTTGAGCGCGCGTCCCTGAAAGGTACGGACCACAAGTCCGCAACCAGCTGCACATTCACGGCATGTGGTTGCGAAGAATGTGCTCAAGCCGTTGAGCGTGTACTCAGGCATTTGCAGGTATTGCTGGCGGTTGATATATCGCGAGGCCGGCCCGCATCCGGTAAGGACAGCAGTGGTTGCTGCACCTGCTCCAGCCACTTTCAGGAAATCACGCCGGGAAAGATTTTTGCTCATTCTCGAATTCCTTTCGCCCGGTTTAATAATGACAAGTGCCGCAGTCAAGCAGCTTGGTTCTTAATTCTGGATTATCCACGGTCTTCTGCCGGTGACATTTCAAACAGAAGCCCATGTTAAAGACCTGCGGGTTTTCATAGACCGTCATCTTTGAGACATCGCCATGACACTGTTCACAGTTCACGCCGGCCGCAATGTGAGGGCGATGGTTGAACTGAACGAAATCCGGCACCTGAGCCACAGGCACCCATTTCACAGGAACTCCAGTCCGAACAGATTCGACCAGCGGCTTAAGAAGTTCGCTCGTCTGTGTCTTGGCGATCTGCTGGTGACAGGCCCAACACTTGGCTGTGGCAGGCAAACCAGCGGAGGGGCCGCGTTCTGCTGTTGGATGACAATACAGGCATTGAATGCCGACTGCAATGTGCGTCTTGTGAGGGAACTGAATGGGCTGGGCTGGTGCCTGCTGGGTGGTATAGATCCCATAAGCGGCCAGGGTGAAAACGACCAGGAAACCGATTCCCACCGCGACCAGACCGAGCGGCTGTCTCAGCCAATCGAATAAGCGTTTGATCATGGAAGCTCCTGAAATGAAATTAAGCGCCGCGCCATCTCTTCGACGGCGGGCGCAAAATTAAATGCCTAGCTCAGAATCCAAACGATGAAAACATGGCTGGGGGCAGAAAGTGGATTGAAACCTGCTCCATTTCCTCCAGTGTCGATATACAGGAACGGTCCCGATCTTCACCAGGACGAGTCGACTCTTAATACCACGCGTATAAAGCATCTCAAACTCTCTCCTCAGGCGTCGCTGAACCCCGCCAGCAGGCGGCATTATACATTAAAAGTTGTGTAAAGTACATATAATAGATAAAAATTAGTTACATTAATAGAGAAGAGACTTACCTCGAAATTCATTTGAGTGATTCTTCCCCCATTTTACTTGATGATTGCCACATTTCTTATTACACGTTGTAAAAGCCTCGATATTCCTTGCGTGATATACTTGCCCGCAGGCGCGCTATGAGGAATTTTCCAAGAAGTCTCCAGGGCCTGTTGATCGTTCTCGTGTTGTGTTTTCTTGTCCTTGCTTTATCCCTTGCCGTATCCGCAGAAAAGCTGGCTTCCATGCCGCAGGCAAATGTAGATCTCGAAGCGGCAGCGTTCTTTGCCCAGAGCACTGCCACGCCGCCGGCAGTTGGAGATCGATCAGAAATTGGATCGACAGATGGAATTGTGATCATGGGCGTTGTGATCGTGATGATCGTTGTAGTGCCCATTTTGTTGCGAAGAAAAAGCTGGTCTGATTCATAAAACTTCCCGAAGGTTTTCAATCTTCGGGAAGTTGCTTTCTTAGATTGAGATCAATCCAAGCCCCAAACCTTTTCGGATCGCCTCCGTCCGGCCTGAGGCATTCAGCTTCGAGTATAACGATGAAAGGTGGAACTTTACGGTATGCTCGCTGATTCCCAACGAAAGCGCGATCTGTTTATTCGCCATCCCCTCCGCCATCAATTGCAGGACTTCCTTTTCGCGCGCGGTCAGCGGCTCTGCGAGCGACTCTCCATCCAGCGGCCGGACCCGCCCTTCTTCACGCATCAAACCAGACATCAGGCCGGCTGCGCCCACCCAGAGTCCTTCGGCCACCGCGCGGATCCCCGCGGCCAGTTCATCTTCTGTTGCATTGAGCGACAGCACGCCCCATGCCCGTGCAGACGAATTCAGCAGCGCCCGCGCGCCTTCCGCATTATCGGTCAGCAGCAGCACCGGCCTCCCATCAAAATCCGTCTCGGTGATGTACGCGGCAGAGACGGAGGCCAGCACCAGCACCTCCGCCTCATTCTCACTGACATGCTCAAGTTCCATCGCCTCACCCACGACCCTCAGGTCGGAATGTCTGCTCAGCAGTTCACGCAGACCGATCCGTAATGCCGGGTTGGGTGAGACGATCCTGACTTGTATCAAATCACGCCTTCTGCAATCGGACGCTGAGTCTCAGCCAGAGTCTTCTCTACAAATTCACGCGCCACGGAGGAAGCAATCGCAAGGCTCTGGTCCCCGCCCATGATCATGGCATTGATGCCGACCACTTCCCCGTTGGCATTGACCAGCGGTCCGCCGGAGTTACCGGGCGCGAGGGTTGCGTCACTGCGGATGACCGGCCAGGATTGTCCATTCTTCGTCTGCGCCGTCAACACCGCACTGACAATCCCACGCGTGACAATATTTCTCTGTCCCCACGGATGACCAAAGGCGAAGACTAATTCGCCCACCCGCACGGGAATGGCAGACGGACTTAGCGCAGGCAAATTTGTCGCATTGATCGAAAGCAGCGCCAGATCGATCTCCGGGTTGCGTGCGATCAGCTTTGCTTCAAACTCGCGATCATCGTTCAAAATCACAACGGGTGTATGCCGTCCAACAACATGATTGTTCGTGAGGATCAACCCATCGGCGCTCCAGATGATTCCCGCGCCGGCCCCCGTTCGATGCCCGCGCACGATGACGAGCGAAGGCATCACGCGCTGGATAAATTCCTCGATTACACTTGTAAATGCACCATTGAAATTCATCGTTACCTACCAATCAACTTTGCGCTAAGCGTAGTCGAAGCGCGTTTAACATGGAATATATCCTTGACCAGCAACCGCGCCCTTCGACGGCGCTCAGGGCGAAAGTACTATCTCTCTCCAATCACAACATTGACCGTCTTCAACTCGCCGCCGCGAATCACCTCAATCGGCGTAGACTTACCAACCACATCACCGCTCAAACGGGCAAAGAGTTCATCGTGATGCTCGGTCGCGGCTCCGGCGATCCCCACCAAAATATCGCCGACCATCAAACCGCTCTTGGTGGCGGGGCTATCCTTCTCCACACCCATCACCAGTAGACCAGTCTCCTGTTCACGCTTGAGAGCCTTCTTGGCCTCGGCAGGGATTTCAACTGTCTGGCTGCGGATACCGAGGTAGCCGCGTTTGATGTGTCCATACTTGACGAGGGTATCGGCGACTTTCCAGGCAACGTCGGCGGGAATGGTCAATCCTGTGCCGTGAGCCAGACCGGATGTGTTGATGCCCAGCACCGAACCATCTGCCGCGACAAGCGGACCCCCGGAGAAACCGGGGAAGGAAATCGTATCGGTGCGGATATATTTTTCGAGCATCCCACCGCGCCCCGTACGGACCGGCCCGTTGATCGAGCTGACCGTACCCAGGCTGGCCTCAATCCCATTCGTGGATGGGCGGCCCAGTGAAAGCACAAGCTGACCGACGCGCGCGGGAGACTTTGTCATCTCTGCTGCAGCGGCTGAGGCGGAGTCTAATTTCAAAACCGCCAGGTCCGTTCCCGGGTCCCGACCTGCGAGGCGGGCTGTGAGGGTGTTGCCATCTACGAGGGTTACCTTGATATCCTCATCGCGTTCGACCACATGGTCCGCGGTCAAAATCGAATCCGAAGTAAACGCAATGCCGCTGGCAGGCAGTCGTTTCCGCGCATCCACCATCACCGTGGATTTGCCCGCGCTCTCGGCGGCGTCAGCCAATGCATCCGAAAACTCTTGAAGTGTATTTTTTGCCATGGGAACTCTCCTTTCGCAACAGTATAGCCAGTGTGCGTCCGGAGTGTATCGCCGAAAGGAGTAGTTTTGAACTGGACATTTGGGTAGGTTAATTCGCGCTAGGCGGAGGGTCGCGTAGAGCGGGCGCTTATCTCGCTCGCATCGAAATCCGCGGTCGAAGCGCAGGTCATCAGAAAACAGGAGTTTGATTGCAACTCGTCCTTCGACCACGCTCAGGACGAAGATGTTTCTCGCGCTTTCTTTTCGAGCGGCAGCAAGGCTTCATAGATCTTTTCATGCGTCGGCACAGGGATATTCAGCGCGTGACCCATGCGGACCACCGCGCCGTTCTGCGCTTCCAATTCCGAGGGGCGGCCTGCCATAATGTCCTTTTGCATGGAGGCAGTGACATCCGGCGCAATTGCATCAATCCGTCCCATGATCTCTGTGACGAGGGTTTCCGGAAGCGGCACGCCGCGCGCACGGCCGATCGCAGCAGCTTCCTCCATGGCATGGAGCAGCATCTCGCGCGTTTCAGGATTGGCGCGAAATTCACCCATCGTCTGGCGTGTCACCGCGCCAACGCCACTTGTGGCACAGATGAAAATATACTTATCCCACATGGCGACCATAATATTCGCGGGGACGTCCACGAGGATGCCAGGGAGCGAAACGAACATCTGGCGCAGTGATTCCACGCGTTCACTTTTCGCATTATCCAACTCACCGAACGCTATGCTCGGCTGGATGCCTACATGCTTGATATGACCCGGCGCAGCCCGCACTGCACTGATACGGCATAAACCGCCGAGTACATGTTTGAGTCCGAACGCATTCTGCAACGCATCCATTTGCTCGACGCCATTCATCAGCGGCAGGATCATCGTATTCTCGCCAACCAGCGGCTGCATGCCTTCGATGGCATCCTCCAACTGCCAGGACTTGACGGCTAGAATGATGAGGTCCACCGGACCAACGGACTGCGGCGAATCTGTCGCTTTGACAGGTTTCACCACGAAATCGCCGCCGATCGAATCGACCCTCAGGCCTGATTCCGTCATCGCGGCAAGGTGCCCCCCTCTGGCAATGAATGTGACATCCTGTCCTGCCTGTGCCAGCCTCCCACCAAAGTAGCCGCCAACGCCGCCCGAGCCAAAGATCGCAATTTTCATGCATACCTCCTGGAACCAAGGTTTACAATATGGATTGCTCTATCTTACACCTTGAGGATGGATTTTTTACATGGAATCTACACCGACCGTTCCAGCGATCACGACAACACGCATCCTCCTGAGTCCCTTTGGGATGAGCGATGCAGATGCTTTGAAAGCCATCCTCGATGAGCCGGATATTTTCCGCTATTTTCCAAATCAGTCACCGTGGCCGCTGGAAAAGATCCAGAAATACATCGTTCATCACCAGAACCACTGGGGCAAACATGGCTATGGACACTGGGCCATGGTACTGCGCGAAACCGGTCAGATCATTGGCTGGAATGGATTGGAATTCCTGCCTGACACAAATGAAACCGAGATCGGTTACATTCTAAGTAAAGCTTACTGGGGCCAGGGACTCACAACCGAGGCGGCGCAGGCCATTATCAGCTTCGGATTGAACACAGCGGGGCTGGAGGAGATCATCGGATTGACGCATCCCGAAAATATTGCGTCGCAACGCGTGCTCGAAAAATGCGGACTGGCTTTCACGCGTCGGCAAGTTTACTTTGGGATGGAAATGTTCCGGTACGCGCGGCGGGCAAGCAAAGGATAAAGAAAAGGCCGGGTGGTCCACTCACCCGGCCAGAATAACCCGCAGTACCAAGTTACCGCGGGAGATTCACACGATTAAGCAGGGATCGCATTCGGTCCAGTCTCACCCTCCGCCTTTGCAGGTTCATCATGATCCGGCAGCATAGACTCGGCGTTATGGATGGCTGGAATGAAATATCCCGCCAGACCGACCAACACAGAGGCCAAACCACAGAAGAATATGATCAGGCCCATGCCCGCGCCGGGCCCTGTACCCACCAGCCAGCCGAACGTCTGCGAAAGACCGCTGCTCGTGACGCGCATTTGCGGCTCAAGCACAAAGTCTGCCAGCGTTCCGGCAATGATCGGTGAAATGGGATTCGTAAACCACGCGATCAGGCGCCGGGCGGAGAAGACGCGTCCCTGTACATCCGGCGCAACCTTCGCCTGCCAGATGGCCTGATTCGAGGCATTGACCAGGGGGCCGACCACTGAAGCAACCACCAGGCCCAGGACCCAGATGGGCAGTCCGCCAGTCAGGCCGACGATGGCCGTACCAATTCCAGTGATGAACCAACCGCCAAGCACGCCGTGGACGCGGCGCTTGAAGCCTCCCCATGCACTCATAATGATCCCGCCGATCAATGCGCCGACCGCTCCGGCAGTCTGCACTGAGCCGAAGATCAGGCTGTTGCTGCCGGTGCGCGCCAGCACCATGGGAGCCAGCAAAGTGAATGCGATGCCTGTAAACAGGTTGCCGGCGAAGAAGATCATCTGTAAGCCAAGCAGGCTGGGGCGGGCAAAGATATATTTGAAGCCATAGGCGGCTTCCTTCCACACACTGCCCTGACCCTGTTTTCCCTCCTCGGTCCTGGGCGGCTGCGGAATGTAGACCAGCATCAACGCGCCGATAGCCAGCAAAAATGTAGCGACATCAAAGAACAGGATGCCGGTCAATTTGATAATTGGAAGCAGCGCGCCGGCCAGCAGGGGTGCGATCACGCCCGGCCCGGCTTCGATCAGGGACATCATGCCGTTGGCGCGGCCATACTGCTCCTTTGGCACCATCGTGCTGATGGCCGCAGAATAGGCGGGCCATTGGAAGGCCATACCCAGTCCATAAATGATGGACGCGAAATACAAATGCCAGTATTGCAGGATTCCAAAATATTGCAGGATCAGAATGCAAATGGTGGCGAGCCCGGCGCCAAGGTCGCTGACCATCATCATCAGTTTGCGGTTGTGACGGTCCACCATCACGCCGGCAATGGGAGAGATCAGCAGGAACGGTGTGATAAAGAAGACCTGCATCGTTCCCATCGCCAAGGCGCTTTTGGTCTGCTCGTACATAAAGATGGTCAGGCCAAACTGACTCATGGCGCTGGCAAGTACGGAAACAATCTGCCCAAGCCAAACAATGGTAAAGCCGAACATGCCGCTGGGGCGTCTGGTCTGTTCGTTCATCAAAACTCCTAAAGGTTCAGGTGTCATTGTGAGGAGGGTGCCAGCCCGACGAAACAATCTCCCAAATTAGCGAATAAACCCGAGCAAGAGGTATTCGCTGATCAACTGAAGATTGCATCGGGCTTATGCCCTCGCAATGACATTACGCTTATTCTACAAAAATCTCGACGTGCTCGCCGTCATCCTCGTCAGTCACGTCAATGATCTTGCCGGTGACACCGGAGCGCAGGGCTTCCATGACGTTGGACATATCCACGCCCTCGACCTCAGGAGCAAAGTGCGCGCCGATCTTCATGCCGGCGTCCACGAGAGCCAACGGGATTTGTACCGCGGCCTTCGAGCGCCCGGTGCGGATATCGGTCACGCGGATGCGCAGCCAGCGCGCGGGCCCGCCCATCCCCGGCGTACGCGAAGGCATCGGCCCCGCCGGGCGGCGCGGTCCGCTTATGGCAGAGAGCAGCTTCGCTCCTTCCTCCGCGCTGATCTTCCCTTCCTCGATCAGTTTCAAAATCTTCATCCGTTCTTCACTATTTGTCATTGGGACCTCCATGAATGACGCAAGGTTCGTAGTCATGCCACGGCCTCGCTGATAATTTCCTGCTTTTTCTCAGGCAATTTAAATTTCATAAGTACTGGTATCACTGAAAGCATTGCAACCGCAGCCGTGATCATGAATGGGAACTGTGGGCTGACCCGCTGCCATAACTGCCCACCGATAAATGGCGCTGGCAAAGACACAACACCCAGACTCGTGCTGAATAAGCCGAAGGCAGTGCCTCTCAGGTTTGCAGGGACAGCCTTGCTGATCAACGATTGATAAGCCGGTGTGAGCAATCCCACACCAACGCCGGCCAGGGACCAGCCTGCAATGTACATCACAACGTTGCCTGCCGGCACCATGACCAGCATAAAGAGGGATAGGCTAACCAAAGCAAAGCCGCTGGCAATGCCTACGCGCTCCCCTTTTTTGTCGGCCAGCCAGCCGCCGGGGATCGTGGAAAGCATCATGAACAGGCCGAAGATACCGTTCATCCAGCCGATCTGTAAAATGGAGAGCTTCCCAATATCTTCCATATAAACCGGGAAGAGGTTCATCGAAAGCGCAAAGGACACGTCGCGCACACCATCCGTGATCAAAATCCAGGTAATGACACCGCCGGCCATGACCATCCCGAACATCGCACCCAGGTTGGATTTGAGGCTGTCCACGGATAATTTGCCAGGGTGAGTCTGCGGCCCTTTGGCGGCCTCACGGGCCATGCCCACGCGGATCACGGTTGCCAGGATGTACAGAACTGCGGCAATCAAAAGCATGAACTTGAAGCCATACGCGCCTGCCAGCCAGCCTCCCACCGGCGGACCCACCACCGAGACAATCATAAAGATGGCCTGCGTCACACCAAAGACACGCGCCCGGTTGTGTTCGTCGGAATGCTCGGCAATGAACGCATCGAAGCTTGGCCCGACAAGCGAACGTGTGACCGCCCCCAGTCCCTCACCGAGCAGAAGCCATTGCCAGGTCGGGGCCAGGATCAAAGGGATAAAAACGAAAATACCAACCACACTGCCGATGGCAATGGCGCGCAACCGTCCGAGCGAATCCGAGATCCATCCGCCGAGGATTTGCAGCAAGAGCGGGATGATCTGCGAAAGCGTGAAGAACAGGCCGATCTGCCCAATGTTCGCCTTCAAATCCTTGAGATACAAAGGCATCAGCGGGCCGTACATGTTCCCACCCAGGTTCGCCAGGATCATGGCAAACAGGAACAGCATCAGCAGGCCGCTGAGGATCGGTTTCTTCCGGACTTCGGTTACGACGGTTTCCATTCTTTATCCTATGTCGTTGCGAGGAGGGCGTTAGCCCGACGAAGCAATCTCATGTTTCACGGGAGATTGCTTTGCCCCTATCGGGGCTCGCAACGACAGATCGTTATCCTATATAAACCTGCACTCGCTCACCATCTTCGCTGTCATCCACATTGACGATCAACGGTTCCTTGATGGTCTTGGTCAATGCAATCGCCTGGACCACTTCGTCCACATTGGTGTTCTTTAATCCGCTGATGTGACTGCCAAACGTTTGCAGGAACCAGCTCACCAGTCCCAGGGGAAGCGGGAAGGCCAGGGTGATTTGTTTCGGCCATTCATTTTGATTCGAGCGGTCCACATTGAGATAAAGCCAGCGCGCGGTCGTGCTGGCTCCTCCGAGCGCGATCAAAAGGATTCCCAACAGCAGGGGCAGGGTCAGGAAGAAGAACCAGAAGTTGAACCCATGGCTGAGTTGGATCTCGAACATGCCCCAAGCGCAAAGAACCGTGAGGAAGACGCCAATCCACAGAGGGATCGCGGCGAAGCGCAGCGCCCGTTTGCGGACTTCTTCGAACTCTGTGGCATTGCTTCTCTCCGTAGTCCAGCCTGATCCGGCTTCCTCGCCGCTCTCCAGGGGAGGTTGAATCACCTCCATCTGCTCATCAGCATTTTCATTCAATGCGCGCATCAGCGTCGCGCCTTCCTGCGCGCTGATCTTTCCATCGGCCACCATCTGCAAGATTTTCTGGCGCTCTTCACTGGACATTACGAGCCTCCTTCGAGTGCGGCCAATAATTTCTCTGCTTCTTCAGCAGTAATCTTCTTTTCCTGGAGCATCTTCAAGATGGACATGCGTTCTTCGTCCGAGACAGGTTCGTTCGGCGAAGTCGACGCACCTTTTGGTGCGAAGTCCCAACTCCAGCGGCCGATCTCGATACCGCCGCGGAAACGACGCGAGTGGCGCTCTGAATCGCGCGCTTTGTGTTCCATGCGCCGGGCGGCCTCATCGATTTTTCTCTGAGCGCGCTGTGTGGCGCGTTCCACACGTTCCGAGATTCGACGAGAAATATGATCGCCCAGTCCGGAGAAATCCATGTTGATCCCCGCGAAATTGCCAAATTCCTCGGCGGACTCACCGGCATCGGCCCGGTTCGTCACGCGGATATCACTGCCGGCGTTGAGCGTTACGGAGGCCGAACCATCACCCAGCGTGATCACGCGCTCTGTCGCATCCTCTTCATTTTTCACACCGGGCAAGTCAACGTAAATTTCGTCGCCGTGGAGGTTCAAAGTCGCATTCAATTTTTCGGGCAGCACAAGCAGGATGTCATCGCCAGCGGTAATGCTGTAGCTATTTCCAGCCGTGAGGTCAAGATAAAGCACAACGTCATCCCCCGCGTTTGCGGTGACGCTGCCGCGGGCATCACGCAGGACCAGGTCATCGCCCACGGAGCCAATCGAAACATTGCCGGCCACATCACGCACAGAAGCGTCACTGCTGACGTTCTTGAGGGATAAATCCCCTTTTGCACCACGCAGACTGAAGTCCGCACCGACCGAGTCAATCGAGACCGCGTCCACTTCACGGATAGAAAGATCTCCACCCACCGCTTTGATCTCGATCTTTCCCGCTACCCCGCGAAGAGCCGCGTCGCCGCCGATCCTCTGAACGAAAACAGAAGCAGCCCGCGGCACGCGCAGAGCGAGATCTCCATCGCTGGAAAGGTTGAAGCGCTCGCCTGTCTGTTCAAAATGCACTTCATCCTGGTCGCCTTTGATCAGGAGGTCGGTGCCTTCCCAGCCTACAAGACTCAAGTCACCATTGACTTTTTCAATGTAAATTGCAGGCGCGGCGCCTGCGGGAACAGATTTAGACATGAGTTACTCCTCCTCGCCTTGCAAGAGGCGCATAGCTTGTTCATAATTGATCTTGCCGGCTTCCAGGTCTGCGATCACGCTGCTGCGCTTTTCGGCGCTGACTTCCTCCGTAACATCTTCCTTGCCCGGCTCGTAGCCCATGGCACGGATCACTTCGTGCAGGCGGTTCCGAATGGTCGGATAGGAACCCCAGCGTTCCTCCTGTTCAAGACGGTTGATCTTGCCCTCGTTACGTACGAAAGCAAAAATGAATTCCATTTGTTCGGGCGAAAGATTTGCAAATTGCCCCGGGGCAAAATGGCCTTCAATGGACGTATCACAAGAATCACAGTGTAGTTTGGTTACGGTCAGCTCAGATTGACAGACTGGACAACGCGTCGGCGCGGGATGCATGGAGCCTCCAAATAGAGTCACAGATGAATTATGCTGGTAAGATTAACCGTTGCTGTTCAAAGAAGCCAACGATGATCATTCCAATAAACGGTTCGTTTCAGCTTATGGGTCAAACGATTTGGCGTCAGCTTGCCCTGAGTAGGAGTGATCAGGGCAAGGCTGACGCAGGCGGTAGCAAAAGCGGTTATTGAAGCATCCGAAAGAACAAGATAAACATGGTGAAATCCTCGTTTCTTATACCATTTTCTAACAACATTATACAGATTATTTATATTTTGTCAAGTACAAATGAATAAAATTGAGATACAAATCAATAAACTCAATCCTGCACTAAGAAAACCCGATTTTTGACCTCCAAAGGGAGAACTTTATGATCCGCGCTCTCTTCTATACCCCCGGGAAGCCCCTTCGCACCGATATTTCCCCGCGTGAATTCCAACAACTCGCCCACGATCAACGCGGGCTGCTCTGGGTGGATTTCCTCAGCGAGCCCGTTGAATCCGCTGAACCCATTCTCCGCGAGTTTGGTTTCCATCCGTTGGCCATTGACGATGCCCTCGAAGAAACGCATACGCCAAAGATCGATGATTGGGGCGATTATCTCTACATCGTCCTAAATGTGCTGAATTACCAGCCGACGAACGGGACTTTGAACTCAACGATTGATGAGCTGGACATTTTCCTCGGAAAGAGCTACGTTATCACCCACCACGATCAAAACCTGACTTCGATCGAAGACGCATGGACTCTCTGTCAGCGTGATATCCGTCACCTTCAGGAAGGCGCAGATCATCTGCTCTACAGAATCATAGATAATCTTGTCATGGGCTACATGCCGCTCATCGAAGAGATCGATCAGCGCATTGACAACATCGAAGACGTTGTCTTCGACCGCCCTACTCCTTCAACCGTTGAGGAAATTTTCAGCCTCAAACGCATACTGTTGACGATGCGCCGCATCCTGCTCCCTCAACGCGAAGTTCTGAACAAACTGGCCCGCGACGATTATCGCGTCATCGATCCCAAAGACCGCGTCTTTTTTCGGGATATTTATGACCACCTCGTGCGCCTGCATGACCTGAATGAAAGCCTGCGTGACCTGGTCGGCGGCGCCATGGATACCTATCTTTCGGTCATCAACAATCGCATGAACGAAATCATGAAAACCCTTACGATCATCACCACGCTGTTCATGCCAATCACCTTTGTCACCGGCTTTTTTGGGATGAACTTCTTCGAGCCGGTGGCTCATCTTATTGGCTGGACCAGCCGACAGGTCTTCACCATGACACTTGGTCTCATGCTTCTGGTGCCCGGCTTCATGTATCTATGGATGCGCCGACGCACATGGGTATGATGTTATGTCATGCTGAGAATCTCTACCAGGATAAACCAGAATCCTTTGGTGTTGGTGACACGCTTTTAGAATGAAACAAAAAAAGAGGTCAACATGGGTGTGATGCTACAAACCTTTTACTGGGACTGCCCACGCGAAGAGGGGAAAGAATTCCAATGGTGGAATTACATCTGCCATGAAATACCGGGACTGGCAAAAGCCGGCTTTACCTGTCTCTGGCTGCCGCCGGTTCATAAGGCAGCGAATCTCGCCGGACCTTCGATGGGTTACGATCCTTACGATTATTACGACCTCGGCGAATTCGATCAAAAGGGAACTGTCCCAACCTGGTTCGGCACACGTCATGAATTGGATGAACTGATCGCGAACGCGCATCGCTACCACATCACCGTGCTGGCTGACATGGTCCTCAACCACAACAGCGGCGCGGACGCCCAAGAAGTCAACCCCATCAACGGTCAATCCCGCTGGACTCTCTTTAACCCAAAAAGCGGAAGGTTTCCGCGCAACTGGGAATCATTTCACCCGAGCATGTACGAATCATGGGATGAGATGGCCTTCGGGGACATGCCCGACCTCTCCCACCGCAATCCCTATGTTTATGCCGAACTGCTGAAACTCGTCCGCTGGTTGATCGAAGAAGTCGGCTTCGATGGCTTTCGCTATGACTTCGTCAAAGGCTATGGCGCGAACACGATCACGGCCATTCAGGAATATCGCTACATGCGCGATGGCAAATCATTTATCCCGTACGGCGTGGCCGAATTCTGGGACAACGCGCACGCGATTGAGATCTGGGTGGACCTCGCCAATTTCTCCAATTCAAATCCGGTTGATGCGTTTGATTTTCCGCTGCGTGAAATGCTCAAGGCGCTTTGCGATCAATATGGTTTCAGCCTGCGCAACCTGGCCGCCTGGGAGACCGTTTTGCAGAAACAGCCGGGGACGACTGTGACGTTTGTCGAAAACCATGATATTCGCGATGAGGGCCGGCCGATCGTCAATGACAAGCTGCTGGCCTACAGTTACATTCTCACGCATGAGGGCTACCCCTGCGTATTCTGGAAGGACTACTTCAACTACAATCTCGCGCTGCGCGATACACCCAATGGAATCGACGCGCTGGTTGCTGCGCATGAAACCTACGCGGCCGGCGCGACGCAAATCCTCTATCTCGACGACTCACTGTACATCATGCAGCGCACAGGTTATGACGGCAAGCCCGGTCTGATCTACGTGCTCAACAATCGCGGGGACTCCTGGCAGGGACAGTGGGTGACCACGCAGTGGACCAACGCATCTTTCCGCCCCGTGGCCTGGTGGAGCAAAACGGACCGTTCTCGCCCCGACGACCAATCCACAGGCCCGGATGGACGCGGTCAATTCTACGCGCCCCCGCGAGGATACGTGGTGTACGCTTTGGTGTAAGAAGCCGATGCTCCAGCCGTTGAACTGCTGGAGCATCCAATTAGCGCGACCGATGAAAATCAACTTTCTGATAATATCCCGGCTTAGCTTCCTGCTCTTCATCCTCGGGGTATTGATTGGGTTATCGCTTTCCGCCGGTATCCTGTGGGGCGAATTGGAAGTCCGCGTGGACTCGCCTTACCCGCCGAGCAGAATCATGCGGATGAATTGTCCGCTGCTGCTTTCGCGTACGGAATCGGGAACGGTCGAAGCCGTGATCGTCAATTCCACGACCGACGAAATCTGGCCCACGGTCAAACAGGATCTTAACCGCACTGATTCCCCGAATACGACGCAGATTGTGCCTCTGGCCCCAACGGCGACGCAAACACTGGCATGGACAGTTGACGGCTCCAACCTCTTGTTCAACCGGTTGATTCTGGTGAACATCTTCCAGGAACAATATCGGGATAATCCATCCCGCCTGGGGTCGTGTGGCATATTGATTCTCAGCCTCTTTGGCTTGAGCGGTACACAAACGTTTGATCTGCTTTTTGCCAGCAGCCTGATCGGCATTCTCCTGGGTGGTGGCCTCTGGGTTTACGCCCGCCAGCAATTAAATGACTGGTCCAACCTGACACAGGCAGCATTTTTTCTGGGCGCTCTGACGATCGCCGCTTTGCTAAGCTCAATCATACGCTGGTGGGGATTGACCCTCGTATTCGATTTCCTGACCCTGCTCCTTGGCGGCACTCTGCTTACAGAGTTTACGATGTCCCCCGGGGGATTAAGATCTAAGGAATAGATTTCCCCTCTGTTTATTATTCCGCTGCTCCCATAGGAGGTTCTTCCTCCTCGGCTCCCAATTCTTCCTCGTCAATCGGTGTCGTTTCAGCTTCCTGTTCTTCCATGTGCTCTGCGGCTTCGGCAGCCTCTGTTGCCTTCTCGTCTACTTCCTCGGCGCTTTCAGTTTCTACTTCTGTTTCAGTTTCTTCTTTGTCTACTTCCTGCTGCTCGTCGTTTTCTTCGACCTCTTCCGTTTCTTTTTCATCCGAATCCTCTTTTTCCTCTTCCGCCGATTCCTCGTCGGTCTCTTCCTTTTCTTCTTTCTCCTCACTTTCCTCTTCGGTGCTTTCTTCCTCTTCTTGGGTCTCTTCCTTTTCTTCCTTCTCCTCTTGTTCCTCTTCATTTTCCTCTAACTCGTTCTTTTTGTCCGTTTCTCCCTCCGCTTCTTCTTCCTCTTCAAGTTCTGCTTTTTCTTCTTCGCGCTCCTGCTCCTCGGGTATCTCTTTTTCCTCGGCCCCCTCGGCCTCCTCAGCCTCTGGAACTTCAAGCTCTTCTTCACGACCTCCAGCGAGTTCCTCTGTCTCTTCACCCCTTACAAATTTGGACAGCTTCGCTACGGGCTGTAAAGTCTCAACTCTGTGAGAAACGGCGTATTCTTTTCCACGACCTGGGAGATCCTCCTCTGCCGAATCCTGCGTGCCTTCGTCAGAAGCTTGTTTTTGAATCCCCAGACGGGATGCCTCCCATCTGGCAATGACCCCTCGATAGACTTGCGGCATTTGTCGCTGTAAGGACCCCATCATTTCGCCATAACGGATGTAAGCCCGGGACTCTTGCCGGCCGCGTTGGCTCAATTCTGCATGAGAGACATTGAGCAGAGCAAAAGCAGAATCCGAGTTTAGATCCCCAGAGTCCAGCAAGGTCTTGAGCAGCGACAGCTTATCAAGGGCATTTGTATGACGGAACAATTCGCGGCGTTGCGGAGAAATGGGCATGGTTTTTTCTGGCAGAGTCTTCCAAAGATGAGACAAGTATAATGCCAGCGGAGCAAATTAAGCGTCGATGATTGAGATGAGTGAGGAGAGAATTTTATGAGCGATATTCACGAAGCACTCCGCGGCCTGCTCGATCGTGAGGGCGCAGCCTATCGGGTGCTTGAACATCAGCCCGAGGGCCGCACTGAACTTATTACGAAGATCCGCGGCAACAGACTTGAACAGGCCATCAAGTCCATTGTGGTGCAGGTGCGAATCAGCAAGAAGGAGAATCGTTATTATCTTGCCAACGTCCCCGGTGATTGCCGCGTGGACCTGGACTCTATCAAGTCTCACTTTGGCGCGGCAGGCATTGGCATTGCCCAACGCGAAAAAGCTGAGGCGCTAACGGGATGCGTGATCGGTTCAATCCCTCCTTTTTCCTTTTCCGACCAGCTCATCGTCCTGGCAGACCCATTGATTCAGAAGAATGAGGAAGTCGTCTTCAACGCGGGACGCTTGGATCGTTCCATCTTTATGAAGCTGGAGGACTACGTGCGCATCGCAAAGCCACAGTGGGTGAAGTGCGCGGCTCATGTCATTGCGAAGAGTGAAACGACGAGGCAATCTCCTGATTAATGCGGGATTGCTTCGCCCATTCGCCGTTTGAGGCTCGGGGTTCGCAACGACAGATAAGCTCTGTAAGAGGCAGCCTCCGAGGATTTTCTTACCGGTTACAATGCAGCCATGACGAACTTCATCCTTCCCGCGCGTTTGCCATTCAATTATCTATCCGTGGTCAATTCACATGGCTGGCGTCAGCTCGCGCCGTTTGGCTTCGACGAAAACACATCAACACTCTCGTATACCTTTCGCGCTTCAAACGGCCGAGTGATGCAGATCAACATGAATGATGCCAGGACCGGCGTCGCAGTGGATGTCAAGGGCAGGCTATCCAAACTCGAAGTCAATGAAATCAGGGAAGCCATTACATGGATGTTCGCACTGGATGCGGATTATTCATCCTTCTATGAAGTGGCGCGCAGGGAACAGAAATTACGCAAGGCCATCAAATTTGCCTATGGCCGCGTCCTGCGCTCGCCGACTTTATTTGAAGACGTGGTCAAGACGCTCTTCACGACGAATACCCTGTGGGGCGCGACCAAGAATATGACGAAAAAGCTCATCGCCTCGTTCGGGGACCCTCTGCCCGGTTCTGATCTCAAGGCTTTTCCCACACCTGAAAGCATCGCCGCATCCAGCCCGGAGGTCCTGAAAGAGACGGTGCGGGTCGGCTATCGCGCGCCGGCTTTGCACGAGTTGGCAGTCAGAGTGGCATCGGGTGAACTTGATCTGGAATCCCTTAAACAATCGACTCTTCCCTCGCTTGAGCTGCGCAAGGAACTGCTTAAGATCAACGGCATCGGGCCCTACGCGGCCGCCAACCTTTTGTTGATCCTGGGCCGCTCTGATTACATCCCGATCGACTCATGGGCGTTGAAGCTGGTCTCATATGAGTGGTACGAAGGTGGGCCGGTGACCGCAAAAGAAGTAGAAAGGGCTTTCGAGAAATGGGGGATGTACAAGGGTTTTGCTTTCTGGTTCTGGGACTGGAAATATACAGGAGGCTAAATGTACGAGCACCATTCAGAGCAGCTTGCTCCCATGCACGTGTTCGCACGACGTTTGTTGGTCAATGCCCTGGTCGCCGTGGGAATCCTGCTTTTTTCGCTTGGCCTCGGCATGCTTGGCTACCATTTTTTGGAAAGACTCTCCTGGCTGGATGCCATGCTGAATGCCTCGATGATCCTTGGTGGCATGGGGCCGGTCAACCCGGTGCAGACCCCGGGGGGAAAGGTCTTCGCATCTTTTTATGCATTGTACTGTGGGGTGATTTTGCTGACGTCAGTGGGTGTGCTGGCCGCGCCGATCTTCCACCGTTTTATGCACTACTTCCATCTTCAGTCGGGGGATGATGAAGAGAACGATGAACCGGCTGTCACGAATAAAGAAGTCAGCGATTGATTGCTGGCCATCGCTCCGTACAAAGCTTGAGTTACGAAACGGTCTTGAGCCGGTAACCAACGCCCGGTTCTGTGACAATGTAATGCGGGCGTGCAGGGTCTACCTCCACCTTGCGCCGCAGATTGCTCATGTTCACGCGCAGCAGATGCATTTCACTTTCATAAGCGGTGCCCCAGACTTGTCGAAGCAGCTGGCGATGCGTGAGAACTTTCCCCGCATTCTGTAAAAGCAATCGCAAAATTTCATACTCCGTAGGTGTCAGCGCGATCTGGTTTTCTTCCACAGTGACGACGCGGCGGGATACATCCATTTTGAGGTTATCAACCTGGAGGATTGGATCATCTGGTTTGCTGGTCAACCGCCGCAGACCGACTCGCATGCGTGCCATCAGTTCACCGGTGCTAAAAGGTTTTGTGAGGTAATCATCTGCACCGGCATCCAATGCGGCGATCTTGTCATTGTCAGCTTCACGCACAGATAAAATAATGATAGGCGTTTGCGACCATTCACGGAGCCGGCGCGTTACTTCGACGCCATCGAAATCAGGCAGGCCGAGATCAAGGATGATGATATCGGGATGATTGGCGAGAACGGCGTTCATCGCCTCCTGCCCGCTGGCAGCTTCGAATATGGTAAAGCCTTGCGCGCTTAATGCGGTGCGCAAATAACGACGGATGGATGTCTCGTCATCTACGACCAGGACGCGTTGACCCGTTTCACTCATGATTAATCCTCTGTCATTGCTTCGTCGCCACGAACGCCCTTCGGAATGACATTTAAGATAATGGCAGCTCCACGCTGACAATGGTGCCACCGCCATCCCGAATCCGTGCGTGGATGTCTCCGTGATGCGCTTCGACGATTCCCTTGCTAATGGAGAGTCCTAACCCGGTCCCGCTGACGCTCTCCGGGCGCTGGACCCGGTAGAATTTGTCGAAGACGCGCGTCAGATCCTCAGGCGGGATGCCCACTCCACGGTCCGCGATCTCGATGCGGGCTTTTTCATTCGCAAGGGAAGCGCAGGCCTCTATTAAGGAACCTTCCGGCGAGTACTTGACCGCGTTCTCCAGCAGATTCACGATCACCTGCACCATCAGCGTAAAATCCATGGGGACAAGGGGAAAATCATCCGGAACGTTCACTTTGATTTCATGGTTTGATATGCGGTTGCCAAGCTGGTCAAGGGCTGTGCCGATCACATCCTGAATATCACCAGGCTCGCAGTGAAGTTTGATCGCGCCGCTTTCGATGCGCGTCATGGAAAGCAAATTGCCGACGAGTCGATTCAAACGCTCAGCTTCCTCCCGTGCAGTGCTGATCAGGCTGCGGCGGTTTTCATCATTGAGGCTTGGAGCTTGTTCATCAAGGCTCGTGAGCGCGCCGGTGATGGCAACCAGTGGTGTACGAAGGTCGTGGGAAATCGAATTAAGCAGCGCGGTCTGCAGTTTTTCGGTCGCCTGTAAAAGTTCCGTTTGACGCGCCTGTTCCACCAGACTGGCGCGTTCGATGGCGAGCGCGGCCTGATTGGCAAAAGCGCTCAGGGTTTGACGTTGTTCCGGTGTGAGAAAACTATTGTTGTCCCTCGGTCGAATGCCGAGTACCCCCACAGTGCCTTTGGAAGTTTTGAGAGGCTGACAGCGCAAAGGCGCAGCGGGTAGCGTATCTGTCCCCCGACCGGCGGGCTGGTCATGTTCAAAAGCCCACGCGGCCACTGCGAGTTCGTTTTCTCCAATCTGGTAATCAGGAGAACTGGCAACTGTATGGAGATGTCCGTTCGTTGGCAGGAATATGGCCACTTCACGTCCGAAGGCCTGGCCGATGTGTGAGATGATGATCTGGGAGACGTCATCAAGACCGGTGGCGGACGTTAGGTCGCGGCCAAGATTGTAGAGAGCGGACGTTTGAGATTCCCGGCGAATTGAAGACTCGGCTTGCTCACGAACACGCGCAGTGAGAGAACTGATCACAAGGCTGACAAGAAACAGGGCAATGAATGTGATGAAATATTGAGTATCGCTGACAGCCAGCGTCAAATACGGCGGGATCAGAAAAAAGTCAAAAGCCAGCACACCCAGAATACTGGCCAGCAATGACGGGCCGCGGCCCAGAAAAATGGCTGAGATGACAACTGCAGCCAGGTAAAGCATCACCAGATTGGCAGGTTCCAAATTCCCGCGCACCATGAGACCGAGTACTGTGGATAGCGCAACCAGCCCGGCGCTGAGCAAATATCGTCCAACAGGACGGTGAGGCTGCCAGTCGGCAGGGACGCCGACCTTCCTGGGCTCGATTTCTGCGCTGATCACGTAAACATCTATGTCGCCGCTGGCATAAACAAGTTGATCAACAATGGAGCCGCTCCACAACTCCTGCCAGCGGGGTTTCAGAGGTTTGCCGATCACCACCTTGGTGATGTTATTCTTACGTGCAAAATCCAGTACGGCTTCGTGGATGGATTGTCCGGCCAGGGTGAGGCTTTTCGCTCCCAGTTCTTCTGCCAGTTGCAGGGCACGCCCGATACGTTCCCGGTTGATCGGATTGTTTTCAGGCTTCGAAGCAACTTCCACATAGACAGCGAACCATTCTGCACCGAGTTCATCCGCCAGCCGACGAGTATTCCGGATCAATTTTTCCGCCAGCGGACTCGGACTGATACAAACCAGCAGACGCTCTGCCGCTGCCCATGGACCAGAGATGGCGCGCGTCTGCATGTAGGAGCGCATCTGATCATCCACACGTTCGGCTGCGCGGCGCAGGGACATCTCACGCAGTGCCGTAAGATTCCCTTTGCGGAAGAATTTTTGGATGGCGCGGGCTGCCTGCTCAGGGATATAAACCTTGCCCTCGTTGAGGCGCGTGAGCAACTCATCCGGAGGCAGATCGATGACCTCTATCTCGGAAGCTTCATCGATCACGCGGTCCGGGACCGTTTCGCGCACGATGACGCCCGTCACTTGAGCGACGATATCGTTCAGGCTTTCAAGATGTTGAATGTTGAGCGTGGTATAGACGTCAATGCCCGCGTCGAGTATCTCCTCCACATCCTGATAACGCTTGGGATGACGCGAGCCGGGTGCATTGGTATGCGCGAATTCATCCACGAGAACCAGGGTAGGGCGGCGGTTCAGAATCGCATCCACATCCAATTCCGGCAGCGCCACATTGTGATATTCAACCTGCTTGCGCGGCAGGACTTCCAGCCCCTCGAGCAACTCCTCCGTTTCCACGCGCTTGTGAGTTTCGATGTAACCCACTGCAACATCCACGCCTTGCTCCTTGCGCTGGTGCGCGGCTTCGAGCATGGCGTAGGTCTTGCCCACGCCTGCCGCATAGCCGAGGAAGATTTTCAACTTCCCACGCTGCATCTCTTCCGGCGCAAGATGCTTGAGCAATTGATCGGGATCAGGACGGGATTTCATTTCTTTCATGATCTATTGTATTCCAATTGTTTATGTGATTCATTGGACAGTTTTAAACAAAAAGGCTGCGCGATATTTTTTTGCACAGCCCATTCTTGGCTAATCTCTGTTTTGTTGAGCGGGTTCCGTTTGCTTTGGACTGCCGCCCAACTTTGGCTGTGGCTCTTTGATATATTGCTCCAGGAACGATGGGGCTTCCGGGTGATCCACATGCAATGCATGGTCGTAATCCCCTGCTGGAACTGGAGCGGGTTCGTATCGTGTTGGACGCCGAACTCCAAACAGCTCGAAGAAACGAGCAATGCCTGTCAACAGTGAATAACGATATTCCTGCATCTTCAACGACTGCCACTCGACGATGGAAGCCATTGCCCCCTGAACGCGTGCCTTTTCGCGTACAATGCGATGGATCTGTCTCGGTTCGCGATATCCCAATGGGGAAAGTAACATCAAATGAGCCAGGAATGCCAGGATGCTGAATGAGACCAGAGCGGCCCAACCTCCCTCATGCCACTTCCCAATGAGTTGACCGAGGAATACGACAAACGAAAGCCCGGCGGCAAATGACGCCCCAAATGCGCCCCATAGGCGAGCACTGCCCTTCGCATGTTCAAGAATATGGCGGCGTACGGCCAGTCCCATGACCATGATCGGCATGAAAACGCCCACGCCATAAAATGGGATCGCGATCGTGGTTTGTCCGCGTACCAGCAACATGATTAACACAGAGAGGCCAAAAGTGATCGTGACTGAGCGTGTAAAGGTGCCGCGCGGGTCACGATAGACAATCGCCTCCGGGATCTCACCGATAGCCACATCCCGCCATTCGGTCGCCTGTGCATCCTGAAAAGCAGTCATCGATGCTGCTGCCAGCATCAGAACTGCCAGGATTTGATACGCCCAGAACAGGATCACACCGCCGGGGATCTGGTTGAAACCGATGAAGGCCAGGTTGCCAATCAAGGTACGTCCCAGCGTCCCGTCGAAGACGTTGAATCGCAGGGAGAAGAAGGTCAGGAACAGGGTTGTCAGCCCGCCATAAAACAGGAAGGCGGTCTGCACGAAACGACCAACCCCTGATTTGCCGCTGTAGAAGTTCCAGATACTATTGAGACGAGGCATGTGCTGCTTCCCCCATTTGACAAGCTTCGCATCCTCGTTGATGAAGAATTGAACGCCATTGGACACAGCCTCCAAACCCGTGAGCGCGACCATTCCCTTCATGGATGCAGTCAGTAAATGGAGCAAAGCCTGTCCAAGCGGCACAGATCCAGTGATGACTTCCGACGGTTCTGGTGCAACGCCTTTGAAATGAGCAATCAGCAAGCCAATTCCCATGGTAACAGTCAGGAAGCCGAAAACGCCCAGCATCGTAAATACAACCCGTGAAGACTCGCCACGGCCCCGAATGGTAAGATACCATGTCACTGCTGCCAGTATCGCACCCAGCGCAAAGTGCCATACCCAGCCTGTGTCATACGCATTGATGATGGAGAGAAGTTGATCCCCACCCGAGAGTGCCGAGACCACAATAGTAAGCACGTAGTCCTGAATGAGAGTAACAGCCACAACCAGGCTCAGGGTTGGCTTGAGATAGCGCATCGAAGCAGTATATGAACCGCCGCCTTCGTTAAATGGGCCCAGCGAGTACATATAGAGCAGGCCAAATACGAAGTTGGCAAACGCAATGATTGCAACTGCGATGTAGGCAAATCTCCCCTGCAGACCATAAGGATGCAAGGCGCTCATCATTTCGCCAGTAGCGTAATAATATGACGTGAAATAATCCACACCGAACAATGCGATGGCGGCCAGTACGCCAATCTGACCGGCACCATGAATGTGAGCATCCTCCTGTCTTTCGCGCGGCGCAGAGCGCAGTGCAATCAGAACAGCGATGATGAGTAGTGCAATAGAGAAAAACATGACGATACCTTTTCGTTGAAGTGTTATGACTCGAAGGCTGTTTCGAGATTCTTTAGTTGAGCGAGTAAATGTTTCCGCGTGGAGGTGTTCAAGCGCGTATCCTGCGCGACCTTGGCCTGCTCGCCGCGTGAGGCGCGGACCACGAAGCCGGGGATGAACATGATCCGTCCCGCCGGGATGACTTCAAAATGGGAGTTTTCCAATTTCAGGGTTTGATCATCGAAGTAAGGCAGTGTGATACTCAAGCCCCGGTTCAACGACTGCTTTTCCACGCGAGCGTTGATCTCGCAGATGATTTCCTCCATCTTGAAGTGAGCCAGCGCACGTCCCTGATTGATCAGTTGACCTAAAATGCCGTAACGCTTGTGCTGGTATTCCTCGTCCGCGGAGATATAAGGCGCCAGTGACAGGGCGCGGTGCAGGACCATCACGTATCTCTGCATGGACTGGAGGGAGGCTTCCGCTTCTTTTACAGAACCAACCAACAATTTTCCCCGTTCATCGAAAGCCACCCATTGAGGCAGAAAGAACTTCCGCGCCGCAGGGACGAACGGCGTCTGCACTTCGCCGCGTGCCCCCTCATGTGCCTCCTCAACGATTGCGTCGCTGGCCTGTGTGATGGCAGACTCGGGAGCGTTATCCGCGGCCGGGATGCTTGGGATTTGTTCGTCGCCATTGGGAAGATAGGTCACACTGCGACCGGCAGGCAGCAAATTGTGTACCATGTGCATCGCTGTGACATAGCGCAACAATCCTGCGCTGACGGCAATTGCCTCATCCGGCGATTTTTCCAATTCGTTCAAACGATGCATCAACGCTTCATGCACATTGCTTTGCAGAAAGCTGCCAACCGTGATTTGTCGCTCGGCCTCGGGGATTGTGATCGTCCCGGCCTGTCCTACCTGGGAGATAGGAGTGACGACGCGGTCGGGCAGGGAAAAATGCACCTGCGCCATTTTTGTAATCAGGGCCTCAGCAATGATCTGTGCCTGGCTCTCGAGAAAACGCTGGATGACGGCAGGCTGGTTTTCGAACAGGGCTTGATGGTTTTTGTATTCCTGCCGCAGATGGGGAACCATGTTGTTGGTCATCATTTCTTTTCGATTTCCTTGAGCCGGTAACCCACGCCCGGCTCGGTAATGATGTGGCGCGGCCGCAATGGGTCGCTTTCGATCTTTCGCCGCAGGTTGCTGATGTTCACGCGCAGGAGATGAGAGTTTGTTTCGTAATTCCCACCCCAGACCTCTTTGATCAACTGGTTGTGAGTCAACACTTTCCCCTCGAAATTCACGAGCGTGCGCAAAATGCTGTACTCGGTGGGCGTGAGGGTCACAGACTGGTCTTTCACTTTCACCTCCCTTTTCGCGAGGTCGACCCGCAGATCATCACTCTGATAGATCGCGGATTCGGTTTCTGGCTTGTTGGATCTGCGCAAAGCGACTCGAATCCGCGCCAGTAGTTCATTGGTGCCGAAAGGCTTGGTGAGATAATCATCGGCACCCGCATCCAGCGCGGCGACTTTATCCTGCTCGCTGTCGCGGACCGATATAACGATGACAGGCACATCGGTCCATTCGCGGAGGCGGCGTGTCACCTCAATTCCATCGAAATCGGGCAGGCCCAGATCAAGGATGATCACGTCCGGGAGGTCGATCGCGGCCGCATGGAGTGCGGTTTCACCGTTTTCGGCTTCGAGAACCGTGTAACGACTTCCGAGAGAGGCATTGAGAAAACGTCGAATAGGACGTTCATCATCAACGACAAGGATTTTCAAGAGGGAGTCGGTAACTGTGGACATCAATGCGCCGTCAAGAAAATATCAAGAGCGCCGGACATTCTATGATCCGGCGCGTCAATTTAGGCGCAAGAATTGCCCCCAAAGCGTCAAGAAAGTGTCAATAAGCTAACGACCCGAAGCCTGCCTGCTTAAACCTTCGGGACGGTGCGTAACGTATCGGTTATTTATTCAGCTATCCAGGACTTATAGAGGAAAAACGCATTGGCCCAGAGGAGCAGGAAAAGGATCAACAATTGGTGCTGAAAAGCGCTGAGATTCAAGAATGAAGCGTAGAGTATCCCCGCCAGCGGCGAGTATGTGATGATTTGACCGATCAATCGGCCCGGTTTTTTCTTCATGCAATGTCGCCTTGTTTGACAGTCGCAGTGTATCTGGTTGTGTGTCAAAAAGGGGACAAGAAACAAAGAGAGCGAGTCAAGAAGCTGTCAAGAGTGAATCGTTTCCTCTCTAGTTGCCTGCATGCGGCAACAGATCATCCGTTTTTTGTTCCATTTCCATGGACTGTATGCGCTCGAAAGCCCTTGCCGCCTGTGATACAAAGTTTTGAAGCAACGGGCTGTCCTCGGAAGGCAAATCTCCAAATTCGCCGCGCCAGATTTGGATCTCACCAACCAGTCCCCAGGCATTCAAAATGGGCAGGACGCGATCCGGTTTGCTTCCTTCCTCGCCATCGGCCGGTGCCCGCGCGATAACTTGAGGCGATTGCTTCGAAGGTTGAAACGAAACCCCCACCAGTGAGGCCTGAAATAGTTGCTGGATATATCTTACGACCGTATGCGCGACTGCATCCAGCGTGCGAGCATTCCCAAGCGCCGAACTCAACTCATACATGAATGTGGCTTCGCGGGCCTTTGACAGGCTGTCCTGGATTCGCCCAATCACCAGGATGGCAACGGCGAAGAAGATGACCAGGACCAGCCAGCTTTCCAGGCTGCCGACCACGAACGTGAAGAAAGGCGGTATGAACAGAAAATCGAAGCACAGCGCGGCCGTCAACGCCGCGCTCACTCCGGAGATCTGTCCCCACTTGTTGGCGCTCCAGGCAATGGGCGCAAGATAGAGCAGACCGATCACGGCCTCCCCCAGCACAGCCCTCCCGATCAACCACATGGGAACGGTGATGGCGGCCGCTGTCAACATTCCCCGCAAACCATTTGCCAGCAGATTCGGCGTAAGTTTGATTTTTTTCATACGGTTTTTCCTCATCAGGAATCACTTCAATCCATCCAGAGCCAGGTTGAGCTCAAGGACGTTTACGCGTGGCTCGCCCAAAAAGCCAAACTGACGACCCCGGGTATATTTTTGCACGAGCGATTGGACTTCCGCTTCACTCAACCCGCGGGCTGCTGCCACACGATGGACCTGGTACAACGCTGCGGCCACGCTGATGTGCGGATCGAGTCCGCTGCCGGAAGCGGTGACCAGGTCCACAGGGATCGGCGCATTGTTGCCCGGATCCGCGGCTTTGAGCGCGTCGATGCGGGCCTGTGCCGCTTGAGTCAGTGCGGGATTCAAAGGGCCATAGTTCGACCCGGAGGAACCGGTCAGCGTTTCAGCATTGAAAGGGTTGTAGGGGAAATCGCCAGTAGCAGAGAGACGTCCCCAGAAGTATTTTGGATCACTGAACTGTTGCCCGATCAATTCAGACCCGTAGACCTTGCCATTGATCACGATCAAGCTGCCATTGGCCTGTTTGGGAAAGACGACCTGGGCAATGCCTGTCACCGCCAGCGGATAGATTACGCCCGTGATAACCGTGAGAATTAACAGCATCAACAATGCAGGACGAAGTTGTGAAAGCATTTTTATTCCTTATCCATCTGATGGTCGAGTAGGCGGATTCGCGCTGAGCGTCACTTGCACCGCGCGCAAGTGCAGGTGAGTCGAAGCGTCGCCTGCCGCACCGAGACCATCGGTTTATTCCGAGACCTCATCCACTGGAAATCCATCCGCGTCGATGTAGCCCAGCTCGAATGTGCTGCTCAACACGCCTTTGATTTCAGAGTCAGGCAGTTGAAACAGGGGCTGTTTGTCATCATTGGCTTCCGGGAGTTGCGAAGCAGGAACCCGAATGACACTGACCCTTCCACGATATTGCCTCCGATGCAGGCTTGATAAATGTGCTGCATTCGCTCTAAGCCACAGATGGACCAATCCGTAGATCAGCAGAAGGATTCCGGTCTGCGCTGCGATATGCCCATTCTGCGAGAGGCTGAGATGGTGCTCTACCAGAAAAAGCGCGATCAGAAGCGGAAAGGTGAGATACAACTGCCACCATTTCGGACGAGAGGTTGAGGAATACATGAAAACTCCAGTAGGTCACGCTTGAAGCGTGACCTACAAGTGATTACACCAGATGCAGCGCGACCAGCAGCATATCGATCAATTTGATGCCGATGAACGGCGCGATCAAGCCGCCCACTCCATAAATCAGCAGGTTGTCACGCAGAAGCTGTGCAGCGCCGACAGGACGATACGGCACGCCGCGCAACGCCAGGGGAATCAAGGCAATGATGATCAGCGCGTTGAAAATGACCGCGGAGAGGATCGCGCTCTCCGGGGTAGCCAACCGCATGAAGTTCAACGTGGTCAATACCGGGTACGTCGAAGCAAAGGCCGCAGGGATGATGGCAAAATACTTCGCCACATCATTGGCAATGCTGAACGTGGTCAGCGCGCCGCGGGTCATCAAGAGCTGCTTGCCGATCTCGACGATCTCGATCAGCTTCGTCGGGTTGCTGTCCAGGTCGATCATATTGGCAGCTTCGCGCGCGGGCTGAGTGCCCGTATTCATTGCCACAGCGACGTCCGCCTGCGCAAGAGCCGGCGCATCGTTGGTGCCATCACCGGTCATCGCTACCAGCCTGCCGCCGGTTTGATGCTCACGGATCAACTTCAACTTTGCCTCCGGCGTGGCTTGCGCCAGGAAATCATCCACTCCCGCTTCCGCTGCAATCGCGGTTGCGGTCAACGGGTTGTCGCCGGTGATCATGACGGTCTTGATGCCCATCTTGCGAAGTTGGGCGAAGCGTTCCTTGATCCCACCTTTGACAATGTCCTTCAGATGAACGACGCCGAGCGCCTGATTGTTGCGCGCTACCACCAGCGGCGTGCCGCCCGTCCTTGCGATGTTTTCCACTGCGGGTCGCAGATCGGTTGGGATGTGATTGCCGTCCGTCTGAACCATGGCGATCATCGTGTCCGGCGCGCCTTTTCGGATGGACGTGCCGTCGAAATCAACACCGCTCATGCGCGTCTGCGCGGTGAACGGGATGAAGTGCATTCCCTCGGGCGCATCATCACTGGATCCCATGGTCCGCCCCCGCAGCCCAAACATATCCTTGGCGAGGACGACGATCGAACGGCCCTCAGGCGTCTCATCCGCGAGAGATGCAAGCTGCGCCGCTTCGGCCAAATCGTGAACGCTGACTCCGTTCACCGGGACGAATTCCACTGCCTGACGATTTCCAAGTGTGATCGTGCCTGTTTTATCAAGTAGGAGCACATCCACGTCACCGGCAGCCTCCACTGCGCGGCCAGACATCGCGATTACGTTGCGCTGGATCATGCGGTCCATGCCGGCGATGCCGATCGCAGAGAGCAAGCCGCCAATTGTGGTGGGGATCAGGCACACAAGCAGCGCCACCAGCACAGTGATGGTGATCGGTGTCCCTTTCCCCGCCGCGTTCACACTGTAAAGCGAGTACGAGAGGAGAGTGGCGCAGACCACCAAAAAGATGATCGTGAAGCCTGCCAGCAGGATATTGAGTGCGATCTCGTTTGGAGTCTTCTGTCGTTTCGCGCCTTCCACCATGCTGATCATACGGTCGAGAAATCCCTCCCCGGGATCGGAACTCACACGCACGATCAACCAATCGGAGAGGAGCCGTGTCCCGCCGGTAACCGCAGAGCGGTCGCCGCCCGCCTCACGCACCACCGGAGCGGATTCGCCGGTCACAGCGCTCTCATCCACGGATGCGATTCCCACGATGATCTCACCATCTGCGGGGAGAATGTCGCCAGCTTCCACCAGATACAGGTCATTCTTGCGCAGCGCCGTGGATGAGACAATTTGGGTTTTAGACAATGCAGTCTGCACATCCTCTGCGGGGCCGCGCAATTTTTTAGCAGGGGTATCCTGCCGCGCCTTGCGCAGCGACTCGGCCTGCGCCTTACCGCGTCCCTCTGCCACGGCTTCAGAGAAGTTAGCGAAGAGGACCGTGAACCATAGCCAGAGCGCGATGGCACCGATAAAGCCTGTTGGCGCTTCGCTTTTTCCAGTAAGCAGGCCCTGGATCCATAACGCGGTGGTCAGTACACTGCCGACTTCTACTACGAACATAACGGGGTTGCGTACCATCCAGCGCGGGTTGAGTTTGCCAAAAGATTCCACGATCGCGCGCTGATAAATCTGGCGGCCATAAGCACTTTGTTTTCTCGGTTGAGTAGTATTCATAGTTGTTTCTCGTTTCACCACAAAGGGCACGAAGATCACAAAGGTTTAAAGCATCGCGCAACGTGTTGAGGTCGTCCTGATCATCAGGTGTGATGGTCTAAATCAAACGGTCAAACCCACCAGCCTGCCTTCGTGCACTTAGTGTCCTTAGTGGTAAGGAATTAGCCAGATATCATCAAATGCTCCACAATCGGCCCCAACGCCAGCGCAGGGATGAAGCTTAATGCACCGACGATGATGATGACGCCGATCAGCCAGGCCATAAAAAGCGGTGTGTGAGTCGGCAGGGTCCCGGCACTTGCAGGGACTTTTTTCTTTTGTGCGAGTGACCCGGCGATGGCCAACGCAGGGACGATCAGCCAGTAACGCGCGAAGAACATACAGATGCCCAGCGCCGTGTTGTAAAAAGGCGTATTCGCTCCCAATCCAGCAAAAGCGCTGCCGTTATTATTGGCAGCCGATGAGAAGGCATACAACACTTCACTGAATCCGTGCGGACCACCTGTATTCCAGATCGTCGCGAGGCCGGACGGAGCAACTACTGCAATGGCTGTACCGACCTTTGCCAGCACGATCGGAATCAACAGCATCAGGGAAGCCATCTTCATTTCATAGGCCTCGATCTTCTTCCCGAGATACTCAGGAGTCCGTCCAACCATCAAGCCCGCGATAAATACAGCCACGATGACAAACGCCAGCATCCCATACAGGCCTGAGCCGACTCCACCGAAAATGATCTCACCCAACTGGATCATAAAGAGAGGCACCATCCCGCCCAATGGCATAAAGGAATCATGCATTGAGTTGACCGAGCCATTGGAAGCTGATGTTGTGGCAGTCGCCCATATTGCCGAGTTCACAATGCCAAAACGGACCTCTTTGCCCTCCATATTCCCGCCGGGGTTGATATTGGTCTGGGTTTGATCGATGCCCATCTTCGCGAGGATAGGATTTCCGCCCTGCTCCGCCCAGACTGCCAACCCGACAAATGCAACCATAATGAGGGTCATTGTGATGAGCAATGCCCAGCCCTGACGTGTATCTCCCACCATTACGCCGAAGGTATAGCACAGTGCACCAGAGATCACGAGGATCGACAGCATCTCGACGAAGTTCGAGAGCGGTGTGGCGTTCTCAAATGGATGCGCCGAATTGACATTGAAGAAGCCACCGCCATTCGTGCCCAGTTGTTTGATGGCAATTTGCGAAGCGGCAGGACCAACCGCCAGCACTTGTTGTGTGACAGTATTTCCATTCGTGTCGGTTGTAGGTTGAAGCAAAGTCGCTGTCTTATAAGGACTGAACGTCTGCACCACGCCCTGTGAGACAAGGATGAGCGCCAGCACGAGAGAAAGTGGCACGAGAATATACAGAATAGTCCTTGTGAGGTCTACCCAGAAATTCCCAATACCTTTTGTTGTGTGGCGAACGATCCCTCGAATTAATGCAATCAGAACCGCCATGCCCGTCGCCGCAGAGACGAAGTTCTGCACCGTCATGCCGAGCATCTGGGTGAGATAACTCATCGTGGTCTCGCCGCCATAGCCCTGCCAGTTTGTGTTGCTTGCAAAACTGGTCGCCGTGTTCCACGACGAATCAGCAGTCACCGCGCCCAGTCCCTGTGGGTTAAGCGGCAGGAAACCTTGAAGTCGCTGCAACGCATAGACCAGAAGCAGACCAAGTACGTTGAATACCATGACCGCGATGGCATAGGTCTTCCAGTTCATATCTTCGTCAGAGCGGACGCCCGAGAGACGATAGATGAATCGTTCAACGGGACCCAGCACACGGTCCAGGAAAGTGCGCTTGCCCTGATAAATGCGCGCCATATACGAGCCAAGTGGTTTTACCAGCAACAGCAGGACTGCGAGATAGAAAATCAATTGAAGCCAGCTATAAGAATTCATCCGAACCACTCCGGTTTAAGCAACGCCAGGATCAGGTAAACGAAGAGAATCAGAGTGATCACGCCGGTAATGCCGTACAACACGTTCATGACTTGTTCTCCATCAATCGCTCACAGACCACAATAAATCCATACGTCAGGGCGAGGAAAAGCAAGGTGAGACCGATATAAAGCAGATCGCTCATGGATACCTCCACCGGATTAGTTTATGCACTTGTCCGTCAAAAGGGGGGCAAGAAGGCCGAAAAAATGGTCAAGAAAAGATAAAAAAGGGGGCATGAAGGGCATCTACCCAAAGGTATAATGACCTCTGCAACCATGCGGAGTTCCTCACTTCTCTCGCGCTTCTGGCAGTACGTCCTCTCTTTTATAGCGGTCGCGTGTGTGACAGCGATATTCTTCGCGATACGTGACTGGCTGGATACAACGCTGGTCGCGTTGTTGTATTTGATCCCGCTGGGAATGATTACTGCTTTTTGGGGACTTGGCCCTGGCATTACGAGCGCACTGATCACCTTCCTGGCCCTCAATTACTTTTTTATCCAGCCCTACTATACGCTCGCCGTTCACCGCCCGGCGGATGTGGTGATCCTGGTCGTCTTTCTGGTAGTGGCAGTTGTCATCAGTCAGCTGGTGGGACGGATACAGGCGAGCCTGGCCGCCGCAACCGCCCGCGAACGGGAAGCAACTCAACTCTATGAATTGAGCACCGCGCTGGCGGGTCTGCACAATGACCGCGCCATTGCACAGATCCTTGCCAAGCAAGTCCATGCAGTCGCACAGGGTGAGTACGTTGAAGTCCGGGTTGCGGGGACACAGCCGTTTGGCTTTCACCTGCCTGAGATCACATCCCCGGCGCGCCCACCGGAATTGAGAGTGCCCATTCAAGCCGCGCGCGGCGTTCTCGGGGAGATCCTGCTATGGAGAGCCGAGCCAGACATCTCGTCCAGTGAGAAGCGGTTATTACAGACATTTGCCAGCCAGGGTGCGCTGGCGCTTGAGCGTGCGTGGCTCGCACAGGCCGAGTCACGCGCGCGCGTCCTCGAGGAGAGCGACCGCTTGAAGTCCGCGATCCTGTCTTCCGTCTCACACGAACTACGGACGCCCCTTTCCACGATCAAGGCGGCCGCCTCCAGCCTGCGGAGCAATGAAGTGGGCTGGGACTCTGCCGCGCGCCCGGAGTTGATCGCTCAAATCGACGATGAGGCCGATCATCTGAACTTGCTGGTTGGCAATTTACTGGATATGTCGCGCATTGAATCCGGCGCGCTCAAACCGAAACGCGAATGGAATATCCTGCCGGAGATCGTCGGCAGTGTGCTGGCCCGGATGAAACATCTTGCAGTGGAACATACAATTGAAGTTGATGTGCCCGAGAGCCTGCCGCTTGTACCGGTGGATTACGTTCAGATGCAGCAGGTTTTTACAAATTTAGTCAGCAACAGTCTGAAGTATGCACCTGGCAACACCATTGTTCGTATCCACGCCAGCGTGGAGGATGACTCGGTTCATGTGCAAGTCAGCAACCAGGGGCCGCAAGTGCCGCCTGAGCATTTGGACCGCATCTTCGATAAGTTCTATCGCATCACCGCCGCGGACCGTGTGACGGGTACCGGGCTTGGGCTTTCGATCTGCAAGGGAATCATCGATGCGCACGGCGGACACATTTGGGCAGAGAACGTAGAGGATGGTCTGGCTTTCAATTTCACGCTTCCGCTTACATGGGATGGCGCAAGGCCCCCGCAACTGCCGCCGGAGCCGGAGACTGAATGACGAATACGCCTCACATCCTCGTAATTGACGATGAGCCGCAAATCCTGCGAGCCATGCGGACGATCCTCACTGAAAAAGGATTCAAGGTGACAACAGCCAGCCGCGGCGAAGAGGGGCTCACACTCGCAGCAACCACTGAACCCGATTTGATCGTTCTTGATTTGGGCCTCCCCGATATGGATGGAGTTGAGGTATGCTCGCGCCTGCGGGAATGGACGCCGGTTCCGATCATTATTCTTTCCGTTCGTGATAGTGAAAGAGATAAGGTCGCGGCGCTAGACATGGGCGCGGATGATTACCTGACCAAACCATTTGGCATCGAGGAATTGCTGGCGCGCGTGCGCGTGGCATTACGTCACTCGGGGCGTGCGTCTGAAACACAGAGCAAGGTGGTAAAAGCCGGGCTGCTAACGATTGATCTTGTCTGGCATATCGTGAAGCGCGGCGACGAAGAGATCAAGCTCACTGGTACGGAATACAAGCTCCTCGCTTATCTGGCTGCGAATCATGGACGCGTGCTCACCCATCAAAGCATTCTCACGCATGTCTGGGGCCCGGCGGATGCTGACCACACGGAATATCTTCGAGTATATATGCGCCAGTTGCGCAAGAAACTCGAGGTCGATCCTGAGCGCCCGCAGTTCATTCTGACTGAACCTGGCATTGGGTATCGGTTTATCGCAGACGAATAACGTCATTGCCCCGCCTGCTTTCTGCGGGGTTGCGAGGGTGAAGCCCGAAGCAATCTCCTATTAAGCAGGGATTGCTTCGCAGCGGGCGCTCGCAATGACATCAGAAACCAGATAATTTTTGTCATATATTCGTTAGTGACCTTTTTCTTAAACGCTCCTAAAACGGGGCGTTTTTATTTGTCCTTTACACGACTGGTGGGAATTTTTGTCACCGTTTTATGGCGAATGGTTAGGATTATTTATGCTTGAGGTGACTATGAACAAAATCAACTCGCTCTCTGCTCCCGTGGTTTACTCATCCGCTTCTACCTTTGACCGTGGGCCTGCTCGCCGTTTAATCGTCCTTTTCCCTGCATCGGCTTCAGACGACCCGGCGATAACTCACCGTATTTGGGAGATGGCCAGTTCCACCGGCCTGGATGTCTTGTTCATCAGCCTGTGCAACGAATATAACGAGGAGGCCCAACTTCGGCGCAAACTTGTCACCATGGCCGCCGTTGTTAGAGACCGAGTTGTTTCCACTGAAATCATGATCGAGAGCGGACGCGATTGGGTGGCAATGGCTAAATCGGCATGGCGCCAAGGAGATGTCCTCGCCTGTTACGGATGGCACAAGGTTGGCCTGAGGCGCAGGTCCCTGTACGAAGCTCTGCGTTCAAGTTTGGATGCCACTGTTTATGTTCTCGCGGATGAGCTGCCCATGTCACCTACCAGATCCAAAGTACTTGCACAGACTTTGGCCTGGGTTGGCTCAATTGTCATTATCGCTGGTTTCCTTTTGGCCGAAGTACAGATCGTCAGGCTGCCGCAGGATTGGACTCACAGCTTATTGCTTTATCTATGTCTCTTTATGGAGGTTGGCCTGATCTGGGGCTGGAACTCTATTTTTATGTAATTCTTTGTAGGTCACGCAGAAAGCGTGACCTACAAAACACATCTTTCAACAAGGTTAAGAATGTCCGAAACAAATCCGAAACAAAGTGTCAATCTGTCGGAGCGGCTGGCGCAGGAATACGAACGCCAGCAAATTCTATTTTCTGTACAGTCCCCAATTATCCAGCGCTTTCTCGAGGTACAGGGGAAACAGATCGCGGAGGCCCTGATGGAAGGCGCGAGTCAGGTCCGCTTCTCATTGCCGGACCGGGTGGTGTACACGCTGGCAAGTATGGAGCAACCCGCACTGGTCACAATTCCCCAGAATCAGCGAACATATTCTGCGGGAAGTTTCATGAATCGGTTGCGCAGGGTGGAACTCTACAAGGATTTGCGTCACTGCCTCACCGAATTGGAGCAATCTCCCGATCACGCGATCTCGGCCGCGACAGGTCTGATTCGCCACGCGGCAGTGATGCACATGGTCTACAACATGCTGCCCGCAGGGCGCTCGGTATCGTACAAACTCGCGGATGAAGAGGAAACGATCCCCTCCGTCCCCGAGGAAGAAGGCCTCGAACCGGAATCAGCCATCACCGCGTCCACCGATGCGATTGCTGAAGAGGGGAAGTCCGAAGAGGGGCGCGGCGAACTGCTGGTCCCCTTTGTTCCTTATGCTCGCAAGTTCTATCTGCCCCAGTGGGTGGCCTTCGATGAGAACGGCGACCTGGTCGCCAAGTCAATCGAGGAGGCGCAGGCAGACATCAAATCCATGCAGAGATTCATGGAAGTGTTGTTCCGCGCCGTTGCGCTGGCTCCCTATATTTCCGCTGATAAAGAGTATGCCAAGAAGCGCTATGGGATGCTCGGTCAACTGGTAAATCAGGGGCGGGCACTGGCTATTTATCAGACCCGGGCGATCATTGCCCGCATCAAGGAACGCGCTGACTCCGGAAATCTGAACCGGGGACTCAGCCTGAGCCTGCCGTACTTCGACGATCAGGAACTCCGCATCGACATTTCCAGATTCGAAGTGATCCCCGCCGGACGCATCATGTTTGTCCCTGCGTTTGTTGTGCGCGCCGTGCAGCAGGAAGAAGTAAAGGTCAGCCAGGACACGCGCTACAACCCTTCCACTCGCAAACACCTGCTTCATTTGCTGGATCTACTCGAACAGGCATTTGAAAGCACGAATCTATAGGTTCAAGAATGTTATTCTCCATTGCCATCCTCATTGTTGTCGTTGTTGTCGCTTTCCGCGCTGCCCCGCGTGAGACGGAGGAAGACGCTCACATCCATGGCGCCGGACAGATCGGGGTACTGGCGGCACTGGCCTTGTTCGGCGTTGATTATTTCACGTCCTACTACTATGCCACAGGCGAAATGATGAGCGCTTTGCATCCATATGGCCTGCAGCAGTATGGCTACATCGCGGTCATCGTGATCGCGCTCTTCAATGCTGTCTTCGGTTTCCTCTACATGTATTCGCTGGGAATTTTCAACGAAGGCGGCGGATCATACACTGCTTCCATGCGCTATCTATCGCCTGGTTTGAGCCTGGTTGTGGCTGTGGTCTTGATTCAAGATTATATTTTCACCATCGTTGTATCCAGCCTCTCCGGTGTTGACCAGCTCCTCTCCCTCACTAATTCGTACAACACAATCTGGCTGATCCGCTTTGGATTGGGGGCGTTGATGGCGGGTATCACCTGGTGGTTGACAATCCGCGGACGGGGCGAGTCCGCTCGCGTGGTCTTCACCATGCTGGGCGTGTTCGCGATGATGACCATCACAATGGCAATCGGCCTTTTCATTGCCAAGGGAAAAGGAGTCCCCGCCGTCCCGTTCACTGAACCGGTTCACACACCGTCCTTGTGGCAGGCTGCTTACTATATGCTTTCAGCCTCCATGAAAGGTCTGGTTGCATTGACAGGTTTGGAGGCCATGTCAAATGGCATCCAATTCGTCAAGCACGAGGACTTCGGGCTGGTCAAATGGGGCAAAAAACATTTGCCCAAATGGAAGGGCCTCTGGGAGTTCTACAGCGGCAAATCCGGCATTGGCCGCATGGTACAGACCTCGTTCCTGTTCTACGGTGGATTGACGACATCCTTGCTGGCCTACTTCGCTGTCCACTTCAATGTATTTGATGGGACGCTGGGCCGCACGCTGGTTGGAAACCTGGCGTTCATTGGTTTTGATCAGATTCCAGGCGGCATCATTCTATACTGGGCTTATCAGATCCTGGCAGTGGGCCTCCTCTCTGCTGCTTCCATGACCGCTTTCCAGGATTTGCAGGCAACCGCCTGGCGCGATGTGGCAATTGGTGAAATCCCTGAAATTGTGGTGTATCGAAATCCACAGGGTACGTTCACTCGTTCGGTCACAGCCGGTTTCATCGTGGCGGTGTTGATCCAATTCCTGGTGAAGGGCAATACCAGCGCGGCGGTTCCTTTTTATGGTGTGGGCGTCTTTATGCCGATCATGGTGATGGGGTTTGCCATCCGCAAACATATTCTCGAACACTACACCGGTGCAAAACGCAAGTGGGGCGCATTCGGGGCTGGTCTAGCCGGTGGCCTTTCGGCGATGGTGTTCGTCGGGCAAATTGTTGGAAAATGGACGGAAGGCGGCTGGGTTGTCCTGATTTCGTTCTCCGTTCTGGTACTTACGGCGAACACCCTGCTCATTTCTCCCATCGGCTGGCGCGACCCGAAGATGATCCATCGTATCGTTCGTGAGAAGGCGCGTGTCCAGGGCTCCATGGCGTCCATTGTGGAATGGCAATCGCTCAAGATGCAGGAGTATCGTCATTCGGTGCGTGGACGCGCACTGATCGCCCTCACTCATTTCTTCGAGTTGTTTGGGGTGAGACGTCCGCTTCGCTATGAGCCTGTCCCGGTGCCAGCCGGAGATTATGACCATGCCCTGCATGTGGATCATCCGGAAGCACCCTCCCTACTCGATCAATATCTCGATCATCCCATCCCGACGGTTGGTGGAGCGCCAAAAGAGACCAAGCGCAGCGAAGAATAAACGGTTAGGTGACAGTCACCTTCAAGGTGACTGTCACCTATGAATTCCATGAGTACCACTCCGATTTTCAACCTGCGAGTCCCCGAAATATACGAGGCACTGGAAACATCCAGCAATGGACTCGCAAATACAGAGGCAGAAGCGCGCCTTTCCCTGTACGGCCAGAACCTTCTCTCGAAAGAAAAGAGGACGCCGGTCTGGGAAAAGTTTGCGCACGAGCTTTTGCATTCGTCGGCGTTGGTGCTGCTCATCGTCGGTTTGGTGGCCCTTTCACAGCGCGATTGGCTGCTGGCAATCAGCATCTGGAGCATCATCATCGTCAACACCGCGTTTTCATTCTGGCGGGAACATCGCGCGGAACAGGCGATTGAAAGACTGCGCGAGATCCTTCCGTCCTTTGCTCACATCATCCGCGAGGGACAGGAGAGTTATATTCCATCCAGCCAGGTTGTCCCGGGCGATGTGCTGGTACTGGCAGAAGGGGACAACATCCCTGCAGATGCGCGCGTGATCGAAGAATTCGGATTGAGGACCAACAATTCGACATTGACGGGGGAAGCGATCCCCGCACGCAAAATGGCGGACCCTTCGTATCAGAACGGGGTCAGTGAGCTGGACCGGCCCAATTTGATCTTTGCCGGGACATCGGTCGCTTCGGGCACCGGGCGAGCCGTTGTGTATGCCACGGGCATGATGACCCAATTCGGACGGATCGCGCACCTCACGCAATCGATTACCGAAGAACCTACTCCTTTTTTTAAAGAACTAAATCGGGTCAGAAAATTCATTTCCTGGGTTGCCCTGTTGGTCGGCGCCATTGTCGCCTCCGTTGGTTATTTTTCTCTGGGCATGCCCTTGAGAGAAGTGACGCTGCTTGCGCTGGGCATCGTCGTCGCGGTGATACCGGAAGGACTCGTTGCCACTCTCACTCTGTCTTTGGCGGCGGCAGTTCAACGTCTCGCGCAAAGAGGCGTGCTTGCCAAGAAACTATCCACGGTGGAGCGGCTGGGACTCGTTTCCGTCATCTGCACCGATAAAAGCGGGACCCTGACCCAGAATCAAATGACGGTGCGCGATATCTGGGTGGCGCGTAAACGCGTCAAGGTATCAGGGGTGGGATACGAGCCAAAGGGAAGTTTCGCGCCGGAGCCAAAGGGCACCGTCTGGGAAAAAGACCTGTTATGTTTATTGGAGGCCGCGGCGAGCTGCAACAATGCGCGTGTGAACTCTCCTTCGATGGAACATCCAACCTGGACCAGCCTCGGCGACCAAACCGAAGCAGCTTTGAAAGTGGCTGCGATGAAAGCCAATATCACCGACGACGCGGTGCGGCGGATCATCCCACGCGTCCATGAGCTTCCTTTTGATGCTCGCCGCAAACGGATGACGACCATTCATCGCGACACAAAGGGTGAGGTCGCTTTTGTCAAAGGTGCGCCGCGCGAGGTCTTGCAGCTTTGCACGCGCATACTGATCAACGGCGAAATACATCCTCTGACGAATGAATTGCGCAGTGAGATCCTGGCGGTCAACGACGATTATGCGCGCGGCGCACTCCGTGTGCTGGCACTGGCGCGGCGGCAGCTCCCTCCACGCACCGGCGCGTATACATCGGAAAGCGTTGAAACTGATCTGACTTTTCTCGGCCTGATGGCCATGATGGATCCACCGAGGCCGCAGGTTGAGAAGGCAATCCAGATTTGCCGCGAGGCGAATATTCGGATCGTGATGATCACCGGAGATTATGGGCTGACGGCTGAATCACTGGCTCGCCGTGTAGGGATGCTGACCACCCGGAAGCCAACCATCCTGACCGGGGCAGAGTTGGATGAGCTTTCCGATGTGGCGCTGCAGGAACTGCTGGAGAAAGAGGTCATCTTTGCACGGATGGCCCCCGAGCACAAGCTGAGACTGGTCTCTGCATTTCAGCAACGCGGTGAAGTGGTGGCGGTAACTGGCGATGGAGTCAACGACGCACCGGCGCTGCGCAAAGCGGATGTGGGCATTTCAATGGGCATTGTCGGCACCGATGTGGCAAAGGAAGCCGCTGATATTATTTTGACCGAGGATGACTTTGGCGCGATCACGTCTGCCATTGAAGAGGGGCGCGCCATCTACGACAATATCCGCAAATTCATCACTTACATCTTTTCGAGCAATGTCCCGGAATTGATGCCGTTCATCGTCAAAGCTTCTTTCCCCTTGATGCCGCTGGCCCTGCGCGTGAGACAAATCCTGGCCATTGACCTCGGCACGGATATGTTCCCGGCGCTCGCGCTTGGCATGGAAAAGCCGGAGCCGGATGTCATGAAACGCCCGCCGCGATCCCGCAACCAGCCGCTGATCGACCGCGGTTTGTTGTGGCGCGCCTTTGGCTGGCTGGGCATGATCGAAGCCGCTTTATGTTTTGCAGGATTTATTACCATCTTTATTCTTTCCGGGCATGTAGGTGACATCGGTTTGTCTCCTCTGGCCAGGATATCCGTCCCCGCGAATTTCCGGCTGTCATTGTCTTTTCGGGATACACTTCTCCTGGCGACAACCGTCTATCATGCAGGTGTGGTGATGGCGCAAGTGGGAAATGCCCTGGCCTGCCGCTCGGACCGCGCCCGCAGTTCTTCGCTGGGGTGGCTGAGCAATAAATATCTGTGGATTGGTATTATCATAGAGATGTCGGTCATCCTCAGCATCATCTATATTCCATTCCTCGCGAAACTGTTCGAGCATGTGCCCCTGCCTGGCTGGATCTGGATCGGCCTCGCATTGAATGCACCGGTGTTGTATTCCTTTGAATGGATACGAAAACTGATCAATCGAGGCGTCAAAAAAAAACGCTTTGAAAGACCTTCGGTATTTTCTTTACAGGAGGCGAATCAATGAAAGTGATTGTGATGGGGTGCGGGCGAGTTGGGTCACAGGTCAGTCAGTTGCTTGCCAGGATGGGACATGAAGTTACAGTCATTGACCATGACGCCAATGCGCTCGCGCGGCTGGGCGCGGACTTCAAAGGCAAGGTGGTGCGCGGGATCGGTTTCGACCGCAGCGTCTTGCTGGAAGCTGGTGTCGAAACTGCCGAGGCATTCGTCGCCGCCAGTTCCTCCGATAATGCAAATATCGTGGCAGCGCGCACAGCCCGGAATATCTTTCATGTACCGAGAGTGGTGGCTCGTCTCTATGACCCGCTGCGCGCGGAAATCTATCAGCGGCTGGGGCTGACAACGATTTCCACGACCGGCTGGGGGGCGGAAAGAATCGTTGAAGTTGTCACGCACACAGACCTGGATGTGCTGCACCTTTTCCGGGATGGCGGTACAACCATGGTCCGCATCGAAATCCCTGCACGTTTGAACGGTTATCAGGTCTTTCAGCTAAATGTTCCAGGAGAAGTTCTGGTAGTCACAATTACTCGCAGTGACCAGACCTTCATCCCTGTGTCGGGCACCGAATTTCACGAGGGAGATATCGTCCATCTTGCGGTGATCCCCACCTCCATGAACAGGCTCGAGGAAATGCTGGGAATCGAGAGGAGCCAGTTATGAATGTGATCGTAGTAGGCGGAGGCAACACCGGTTCCCATCTGGCGAAGATTTTGATCGACGGGGGGCACATTGTCCGTGTGATCGAGGAGCGGCCAGCCATCCTTGAAAAGCTGGCCCAGGAAATTTCACAGGGAAATATCATCGTCGGGGATGGAAGCTCTCCAATCATCCTGGAAAGGGCAGGGATCCAAAAAACACAGGTCCTGGTGGCTGTTACCGGTTCAGATGAGACGAATTTGGTGATCACCTCTTTAGGGCGTTTTGAATTCAACGTGCAGCGCGTGATTGCACGCATTAATAACCCCAAGAATGCCTGGCTCTTCACGCCTGAAATGGGCGTGGATGTTGCGATAAATCAATCCGAGCTGCTGGCGGGCCTCACCGTTGAAGAGATGTCCATTGACGATATGATGACGCTGGCGAAATTGCGGCGTGGCAAGTATTCACTGGTTGAGGAGAAAATCGCACCCCAATCCCCGGTCATTGGCGTCGCGATCAAGGATATGTCCCTGCCACAGAACTGCGTCATTTCCGGCATTATTCGCAACGGGGAAATTGTCCTGCCAAGAGGCATTACCACGCTGGAAGCAGGCGATGAGGTCCTTGCACTGGTGGACAACAACGCCCGCGAGCAGCTGGCAAAATTCCTTACACGGCCAAAGGCATAGTGCAGGGTTGTTGCTTCTCAGCCGCAGGTTCGTAGCCTGTATAATGACTGAGTATGGAACTCGCCCCGCTTCATTTCTTCGACCATCCAATCGATCCCATTTTCGATATCCCTCCGGCGCGTGAAAAAGCCCCGGACTGTCCCAATGGATTCATCTGGGATTCGAAATCCTACCGTGTCATTGAAATGCTCTCGGCCTGGACGGACTTCACGCGGCGCGGCAAGATGGCGCGCAACATGCGTCCTGAACATGCCGCGGTCGCGTCCACGCGCGGCTCGTTGAATGTGGGGCGATATTATTTTCGGGTCAAAGTGGATACGGGTCAGGTTTTCGATATTTATTACGACCGCGCCATGAAAAACGTGGACGAGCGCAAGGGTCAATGGTTCGTGTATCGCGAGCTGGCTATTCCCTTGTGATCAGCCGTACCTGCGTTTCATAGAAGAAGTAATCCCACGCCCAGTTGATCAACACCACCAGCCGATTGCGGAAACCAATCAGGCGGAAGATATGCAGTCCCACCCAGATCACCCAGGCAATGAATCCGCTGAACGAGAGTCCCCAGATCCGTGCCACAGCCGCATTGCGCCCGATGGTTGCCAGCAGGCCCGGGTCCCTGTAATGGAATGATCTCGCTTCTTCACCTTTCAGGATTCTCTGGATATTCTCCGCTGTGGCTTTCGCCTGCTGTTGAGCGACAGTCGCTAACATGGGCAGTGGCTGACCATTCCGATCTTCCACATAAGCCGCATCCCCCACGATAAATACCTGCGGGTGAGAGGCCAGCCGCAAACAGTCATCGACTCGAACGCGTCCCGCGGCTGCCTGCTGCAACCCGAGCATATCCAACATCCCGGCAGCTCTCACGCCGGCTGTCCAGATCAGGGTCTCGGCGCTGATTTTTGTTCCGTCGGCCAACGTGACCTGCTGACCGTTGTAGTCGGTCAATTTGGTATTCAGCATGACTTCGACGTGCTTGTGCGCTAAAAGCTCCAATGTTGCCTTGCGTAATTCAGGAGGATAGGCTGGCATCACGCTCGAACCCGCTTCCAGCAGCAGCACGCGCGCATCCTTCAAATCCATCTGGGGGTAATCTTTCGCCATCACGTGGAGTATCAATTCAGCCAATGCCCCGGCGGTTTCCACACCGGTCGGGCCCCCACCGACCACGACAAAGGTCAACAACGCTCGCCGCTTTTCAATGTCCGCTTGACGGCTGGCTTTCTCGAAAACGCTGAGCAGGTGATTGCGAGTCTCTACGGCGCTGTCGACGTTTTTGAGTTGGAACGCATTTTCCTCCACTGATTGCATTCCAAAGAAATT
>JAKOVF010000240.1 GCA_029782225.1 Chloroflexota bacterium
AGATCACCTTTGGATTTGCCATCCTCCTGCATCTGCTTCAGCGTGGATTTGCGGTGCTCTTCGCTCAACTCCTGCCCGCATAATGGACAGACCGCGCCTTCCGCGACCTTCAAGCTCTCAATTCGGGATTTGAGCGAATCCATCTCGATCTTCAGGCGCTCATTCTCCGTTTTGAGTTCAGCCAGCCGCTCACGGGAGGCATGCATCGCTTCTTCCAGCTTGCCCTTGTGCTCAAGTTTCTCTTCGGTCTCAGCCAGCGATTTCTCTGCCCTTTGGATATCCTTTTCCAGGTCGCGCCGGAAGAGTATCAGCGGCTTGACGGTCCGCTCCTGATCTTCGAGTCCGAACTGCTCCTGTTCGAGGCGTGCCCTCTCCGAATCAATCTTGCGCAATAGAGGCTGACGTTGTTTATCGTGTTCGCGGAACTGCAAAGAGATTTCATCCAGCTTTTGGAGATCTGTGCGGGCCTTTTGCCAGGCCTTGTAGGATGACTCAATTTCCTTTGTACGCTCTAATAGACCCGCATACGCGGCGCGTTCCTCATTCTTTTTATCCAGACGGGACTTAAGCCCGGCCAGGGATGCCTGAGAACGGTTCAGGGAAGCAGAGAGAGTCGCTGCAAGCTTCCGCTGTTGATCCAGGGAAGACCGGATGGCTTTGGCCTGTTCAAGCAGGGATTCCTGCGCAATGCGCGCTGAGGCAAGCTGCTGCAAACTCGAGTCGAGTTCCTTCAAACGCGCCTTGCGGGCCTCTTCCTCGGCAAGTTCCGAATCGATCTCAGCAATACGCCCTTCAATCGTTGAAACCTCTTCCTCAATTGCCTTACGTTTTGCCGCGGTCCGCTCGCGATAAGTCTCCCACATCTCCAGACCCAGGATCGAGCCAAGCACTTCCTTACGCTTGCCGGGGTTCTGCTGGGTAAATTGATCGGCCTTGCCCTGTAGAAAGAACGACGCGTTTACAAATGTCTCGTAATCGAGTCTCAGGGTCTGTTCGATGCGCGCCTGTGTATCACGTGTGGTGCGTTCCGTCAGTGGGCGCCAGCTATCCCCATTCTGTACCTGGAATTCGAGCACCGTGCTTTTGTTGCGCGGCAACGAACGATGCACATGGTACACGTTGCCTTCGTACGCGAAGGTCAGGCCAACTTCAGCGGCTTTCACGTCCTGGTTCAGGTTGATCACGTCGCTGCTTTTGCCGCGCGCTTCGCCGAACAACACCCAGGTGATCGAATCAAGCAGCGATGACTTCCCCGCGCCGTTCGAGCCGGAGATGCACGCCAGGTCAAACTCAGTGAAATCAATCTCAACCGGGTCACGATAAGACAGGAAACCTGCAATATGCAGGTGGAGTGGAATCATAAGGATAAACCTGTAGTTGATTCGATTATAATCGAACCAATATGATTGACGCCGAGACCCCACAAGCCAGACGACATCTAACCCTTATCGCTGTTATTCTCGCAACAATCCCCTGCTACTGTCTCGGTGCGATCGCCTTGATGGTGGCTCCCAATCCAAACGGGACGCCTACACCCACACCTACTCTTACAAGTACCAGCACGCTTCAGATCGCAACCGTCAGCCTGACTCCGTTAATTCTGACAAGCACCAACACCTCGACTCCCACATCCACACCCACGCCGACAGAAACGGGCACGCCGACCACAACGAATACTCCCTTCCAGCCAAGCACATCCACGCCAACGGCGACTCCCACATTTACACCCACTTTTACGCCGACCTTCACCCCGACTTTCACGCCAACGTTCACGCCGACAGATACGCCGACACCCACACCAACGTTCACGCCAACATCGACGCTCACACCATCACCTACCCCGTTCTGATCAAAACAGAAAAGGATGCGCCCCAGCGCATTTCTATTTTTATGACGGACATTTTGCCCTTCCTTAAATCGCTCATTTCTGTCTCTGGCCTCTCCGCGCATGAGGCTCCTGTTGCGGCCATCATCGCAAAGCAATGGAAGCCTTTAGTGGATGAGATCACTACAAGCCGCCTGGGCTCGCTTCATGGATTCAAGCGTGGCACCTATGGGAAGAAAGTAACTCGCAAATCTCCTCGTCCTTCCGTGCTGATCGCCGCTCACATGGACGCGATTGGCCTGATGGTCTCCCGCATCTCGGATGGATTTTTGCATATCACCGAGATCGGCGGCATTGACCCGCGCGTCCTGCCCGGTACGCCGGTAATGGTCCATGCTTCGGGGAGTGGCGACGAGCTGCCCGGCGTCATTGCCATGCCTCCCGCGGATCTGCTGCCCTCCGGTGAAGGCACCGGCGCGGTCGGGTTGAATTATCTCCTCGTGGATACAGGACTCTCGCCCCAGGAAGTCTCAAAGCGAGTCCGTGTGGGAGACCTGGTGGCCTTTAACACCGAACCCGTTGAAATGTCCGGAGAGACCGTGAGCGGTCATTCACTCGACAACCGCGCATCCGTCGCAGCGCTCACTGTCTGCCTTGAGGAATTGAGATCCCGCTCGCACATGTGGGATGTATGGGCCGTCGCGTCCACGCAGGAGGAAGTCAACCTCGGTGGGGCCCAAACATCGGCCTTCGAAACGCGTCCGTCGCTTGCGATCGCAGTCGATGTGACGTTTGGCAAAGGCCCCGGCGCGAATGGCTGGGATACCTTTTCGCCGGGCAAAGGTATCACGCTGGCGATCGGCCCCAACATCCATCCATTTTTGCACAAGCGATTTGCAGAGCTGGCGAAGAAAGCAGAGATTCCGTTTTCCGTTGAGCCGATGCCGAGGATGTCCGGCACCGACGCGATCTCAATGCAGGTGACTTCGGAGGGTATTCCTGTAATGGTGGTCGGAATCCCGTTGAGGTATATGCACACGCCGGTGGAAGTGGTGTCACTGAAGGATATTCAGCGCGCGGGCCGCGTACTGGCGGAGTTTGTGGTTTCACTGGAAGAGGATTTCGTAGAGAAAATTACCTGGGATGAGTAAACGCCCTCATCCCCGGCCCTTCTCCCGAGGGGAGAAGGGAGTTTCCTCTCCCTTCGGGAGAGGTCTAGGATGAGGGCCCTTCGGATTATTTATGCTAAACATAGAAACCTCCCAATTTAGACTCCTTGAAAAGCTTTGCAACGCGATGGCTGTCTCGGGCGACGAGGGTGAAGTGCGCAAGATTGTGCTCGAGGAAGTGAAACCCTACGCGGACCAGGTCAAGGTGGATGCGCTGGGCAGTGTGCTCGTGCTGAAACGCGGCAAGGGCGCAGGCCGAATGCGTATTCTGCTCGATGCGCACATGGATGAAGTCGGCTTCATGATCGTGAATGAAGGCGAAGAGGGAATTTATGAGTTCGATCTGGTCGGTGGCTTTGATGCGCGTCATCTCGTGGGCAAACAGGTGATCGTCGGCAAGGAACATACGCCCGGTGTGATCGGTGCAAAACCTATTCATCTCGCATCCCGTGATGAGCTAAGACGAAAAATCGAAGCAGACTCCCTGCGAATCGATCTCGGCCCGGGCGGCAAAGCCAAAGTCGGAGACCGCGCGACATTTGCTCCAAACTTCAGGCGCGCAGGACCATCCATCCTTTCCAAAGCCATTGACGACCGCATCGGCGTGGCGATCCTGATCGAGCTGCTCAAACATGCTCCGAGCCACATCGACCTGTGCCTCTCGTTTTCGGTGCAGGAGGAAATTGGCTTGCGCGGCGCAAAGGTCGCGGGATATTATTTCGACCCTGATATTGCCATTGCGATTGACTCGACGCCCGCACGCGACTTGCCCGATTACGAAGGCAAGGAAAATCATTCCTACAACACAAAACTTGGTCTTGGCCCCGCGATTTACGTGGCAAACTCATCTACCATAGATGATCCGCGGTTGGTACGCTTCCTCATGGAAATTGGAGAGAAGCACAAAATTCCACACCAGTTACGCCAGCCGGGCGGCGGCGGCACAAATGCCGGTGCGATCCAAAAGATTCGGGCAGGTGTGCCGGTGGTTTCAGTCTCCGTGCCGCACCGTTATACCCACTCGCCCATCAGCATCTCGCGCGTGGATGATTGGAAGAACACGCTTAATCTCATGCACACCGCGCTCAGGCAAATAAAACGTGATGTTTTGGCCAGCCGTTAGCACGTAAAATTAAAGGTAGAAATGATGAATGGATTAATTGCACTTCTGGGTTCTGGGGAATATCTTCCCGTGATGGACGACGTGGACAGATTCCTTCTGCAAAGCGTCAGCAGGAATGGTCAGCGCCCGCGCGTGGTCTGTTTGCCGACGGCCGCGGGACGCGAGGGTAGTTCAAGCGTAAATCGCTGGTCCCGGATGGGTATGGAGCATTTCACCCGCCTCAACGCGGACGTTCAGGCTGTTCCCATTATCGATAGGGACTCAGCAGATGATCCACAGTGGGAGCCGGTTTTGGAGCACGCAGACCTGATCTACTTCTCCGGCGGGAATCCGCTCTATTTATATGAAACAATGGAGGGCAGTCGAGCGTGGGCGGCGGCACAAAAAGCATGGGCACGCGGCGCTGTCTACGCAGGATGTTCCGCCGGCGCGATGATCCTTGGCAGGCAAATGCCGAATTTCCACATGGTCGGGTTGAACTCGGTCAGCGCCTTTGGCATCGTCCCGGCCACCTATATCATCCCCCATTTCGATGCCATCCCCGGTATTTGGAAGCCGATCATTCAGGCGATCCGCCGCCGCCTGAAACCGGACGAGATCATGATCGGCATTGATGAAGATACCGCGCTCGTCGGTCAACTTGGCAAAACATGGACTGTGATGGGCACGTCACAAGTGCATATATTTCGCAAAGAAGGTGTCACCAGCTGCGGCGCAGGCGAAGCGGTGAAAATATAGAATCATGTCATTGCGAGGAGAGTGTTCTTTCCGACGAAGCAATCTCCTTGATCTCAGTCACGTTTTTCATTTGAGGCGATTGCTTCGCCCCGCTCGCAACACTTGCACCTGATGCACACCTGCCACGGGCGCAGGTGTGACAGCTGAAAAGGACTCAATGAAACAATTACTCAAGACTCTCACAGAAACTTTTGGTCCCTCCGGTTATGAGGACGCTGTACGGAGGATCATCCTGAAGGAAATCAAGCCGCTGGCGGACGAAATCCGCGTGGACGCGCTGGGCAGTGTCATTGCCAGGGTGACGCCTGCGAAGAACGCGAAAAATCCAAAGAAGATCATGCTCGCCGCCCACATGGATGAGATCGGCCTGATGGCCAGCCACATTGATAAGAGCGGCTTCGTCCGATTCACAAATGTTGGCGGGACGTTTGGCCGTTACACGCTTGGGACCAGGGTCCACTTCTTGAACGGGACCAGCGGGGTGGTCGGGTACGACCGGCTTGAGTCGGTGGATGAGACAGTCCCCATGAGCAAGATGTTCATTGATGTCGGCGCGCGCAGCCAGAAGGAATGTCCGGTTACAGTGGGAGATGTGGCCGCGTTCGAGCGTCCATTTACTGAGATGGGCACGAAGCTGGTGGCCAAGTCCATGGATGACCGAACAGGCGTAGCCGTGTTGATCGAAACAATGCGTGCTCTGAAATCGTCGCCGCATGATCTGTATTTTGTGTTCACAACGCAGGAGGAAGTGGGCGTGCGCGGCGCGGGAGCCGCGGCCTACGGCATTGACCCCGACCTCGGCCTCGCGATTGACGTAACGCCCACGGGCGATACGCCCGGCGCGATCAAGATGGAAATGAAGCTGGGCAAAGGGCCCTGCGTCAAGATCCGCGATGCCGGTATGTTGGCTGATCCGCGCGTGGTGGAGTGGATGGTGAACACAGCCGAAAAGGCGCGCATTCCCTACCAACGGGAGGTCCTGCTCATCGGCAGCACAGACGCGCGCGCCGTCCAGTTGACGCGTGCAGGCGTGGCCGCGGGAGCCTTGAGCATACCCGTCCGCTATGTCCATTCATCGTCAGAGATGGTGGATTATGAAGACTTGACCAATTCGGTCAAGCTGCTGACAGTGTTGTTGAGCAAGCCAATTTCATTTTAATATCAGACAGAGATGGCCAGTGGTCGAGTAGGTCGTATCGAGACCACCTGTTAAAAGCATAACATGGCGGATTACAAGCGTACCTCGCGTGAATGCAAATTCGAAGAACTGGGACTGGATTTCATCGCGGCCATCAATGCGCATTTGGAAAAATACAAGCTCGGCCCAATTCTGAATGATGTTTTGATCTGTATCGAAGTTAAATCGGAGAAAACCAAGAAGGGATTGTTCCCCGGTCCTGGCCCGAAATTTGCGGAGGTTGCGTTGATCCTCACTCCACGCTGGCTTGTACAGACGATCCAGGCGGACAATCAGCCAATCATTGCACGCTCAGCACGGTTGGAAGAGCTCACGGTTTCTGATTATGAAAAGGGCCCGTTCTTTCAAAGATTCCCCGACCACGGTGTGGAAGTCAGCGGACATTTCACCGATGCAGGCGAGAACTCGACTTCGTTCGTCGGTCTCGGGACAGACGCGGCAGGAGTAAAGTTCAAAGAGATGTTGATCAGATCCGTTCAAGAGGCAAAAAGGTAAACGGTACATCATAATTGCTGAATCAAAAATCGCCCACGATCCATGAGCGATTTTTGATTCAAGCACAGTAATTACTGCTGCAAAGGTTTGGTCTCTTCAGGGGTCACGATAGCCATAATAATGTAGGCTAAAAGGATACCGGGGCCAGCGAGGAAGAAACCCAGCACAAACAGCAAGCGGATGACGGTCGGGTCCATGTTCAGGTAATCGGCCAGCCCGGCGCAAACACCAGCTACCATGCGGTTGGAGACACTGCGGGTCAGTGTTTTGTAGGTCTCAGACATTTTGATCTCCTTTCGTTGATTTCTATGTCTGTATACGCCGGGAATTGTGGGAGGTTGCATGATATGGAGTCCAACGTCTGGAGACGCTGGACTCCGGTACATTTTATTTGTATTGCCTACTCTCGAAATAATTCGCCCCCGCGGCATAAAGCAAAAACAGCCCAATCAATAGAAAGAAGACAGCCTGCAATCCTAGAAATCGAAGCTGCATCAGTCCAAACCCCGCGAACAGCAGGCCGACCAATCCGTAAAATATCGCGTTGCGAAGATAGGAGGAGCCAACCCGCTGCGCCTGCAGAATATTCCGCGCTGTCATCTGCTCCAGCGCGTGGACCTGTGTCTCGTGGCGGTTTTTGCAGGCAAGTGAATCGTCTACCAGCACGGCACAATCGGTACAGAGTCCGCGCTGGCAGTGTTTGCAGAGGCCAACAGCGGGTTTGTCAGGGTGGTAGTAGCAGACCATATTTACCAGGGTGACGGTCACCTGGCCCCTTTCACTATGCTTCAGGGGTGCTTCGCAAAGGTGACTGTCACCTGCATCTCCATTTCTATTCTCCCATCACCTGCAAGACCAATTCGCGTTTGCGCGGCCGATTGTCAAAATCGACATAGATAATCTGCTGCCACGTCCCGAGCATGAGGCGTCCGTTCACAAACGGGACCGTCAACGATGGGCCAAGCAAACTGGCGCGGATATGGCTGTGGCCATTCCCGTCACCCCAACGGGCATTATGAGAATACTCGCGGTTGGGCGAGATGATCTCATCGAACAGCCGCTTCAAATCACTGACGGCGCCGGATTCATACTCGATAGTTGTCAGGCCGCTGGTGGAGGATGGGCAGAAGATCGTCACTGTGCCGTCTTTGAGTCCGCTCTGGGCAACCTGAGTTGCGACCTCCGCGGTGATGTCATGGACGTCCGCGTTCCCGCGGGTGGAGAGGGATAGGGTTAGGGTTTTGACTGGCATAGTGTTTGAAATAACGTCCCGAAGGTTCACTGGTGCATGCGCACCAGCGCAGGCAGAACCTTCGGGATGTTCCGGTTATATTTTTTCAATCGGATGGCGCAGCACGGTCTTCAACTTGGCCGGGTCCGCTTTGCGCGGATCGCCCATGTAGATTTCGTGATGCTTGCCGCCGAGTCCCACGCAATCGCGATAGCCATTTTCCTGCATGAACGCTCTCATACGGTCCACTGTTGCGGGTTCGGTCGCATACGGGCCGATGTGCATGACCTGGGCGCAGAGACCCTCCTCGAAGTATTGCAATCTCAGCTTCGAAAGTGCCTCGCTGTCCCCGCGCTTCTTGCGGACCTGGGCCAGCCCTTCCTCGAACAAGTCCTTTGTGATGACTTCGGGCTGCATGATCATGAGCGTGTAGAACCAGTTGTCTTTGATCGTAATGTCAAACACGCCATTTTCAACCCACCACAGGCCCTCCAGCGCCATCACGGGATAATCAATTGCATTTGTCTTGCGTTTCTTGAGCATGAACTTGAGCGTATATGAAATCCCGTACATGGCCTGGGTCGCTTCCTGAAAGGATGGCGAATCGCCGGGCCCATGTCCCTTCTCAACCGCGCCATCTATCATTACAAATTGGAGCCGC
>JAKOVF010000286.1 GCA_029782225.1 Chloroflexota bacterium
CAAAGCTACATTGGAGATGACCAGCGCATCACCGACCCTGCCGCACGCGCGGATTTCCTGCAGGGTGGTTCGCCGATGGGCGGCATCTTCGGTTACAGCACGAGCTCGGCGGACCAGGTTGCAGCGCAGCTTGAAAAGAATATCACCATCTCAGCGATTGATCTCGAAGCATTCCCGGCCCTGCTGCAAAGCATGAACGACTTTGCCTATTCCCTCCAAAACGAAGACCAGCAGCTGGTGGCTGAGGCCCGCGGCTATGCCCAGTCCTACACCAGCATTTTCGGCCGCCAGGTCCCCCCGGCCTATATTGACCTGGGTCACTTTGCCGCCCTGCTGGCGAACAACACGACCAATGGAAGCATCAAACAGAGCGCCGCTCAATTGATCTCTGCACTGCAGGGAGCGGTCATCGCAGAACGACACGGATCCGGCAAGAAGGGCTCAACGGGCCTCGCGATCTACTTCCCCAATTCTACGCTGTACTCCTCGCCTCTCGCGGGACCTCAATCCTACACCGTCATTGCCAGCAGTTTCGCATCCCAATCATTATGGGACGACTTCCTGGCCTACCACTACATGGACCGCAACTTCCAGCCGCAGACACGCGAAGCGGTGGTGCCCGAAGCGGGTATTCCCTCCCGTGCGCCGGGACAGGGCAATATCACCGTCTCAGCAATTACGACCTCAAGTAACGCGGCTGCACCGAACCAGCCCGTTCGGCTGAGTGTGGATGTCACCGGAGAGAACGTTGGCTATATCTATCTCTTCGTAGGTTATCTTGACTCCGCTTCCAACTCCATCGCCGTGCTGGACACAGATTATCTCGAAAGTCCCGATACGCGCCAGTTGAATGGGGTTTATTATCCTATCTGGGGCAATAACTTCACCGTGTCCTTCAACTGGGACCCGGTTGTCTTCGCCATCAATGACGGGCAGAACAGCACCACCGCGTTGTTCAATCCACAAAGCTACGGAGCCACGTCAGATGAGGCCATCTATACCGTTGAGGGTGTTTACACCTTTGCAGATTCGGGTGAGTCAATCAATGGGCGTTTGTATTTCCAGAACGGGAATCTCGTCCAGGTATTTGGCATCAAAGGTGAAAACGATACGGGTGCGCCGCGCGAGATCACACCGCAACCCGGCGACACATTCACTCTGCTCAACAAATGGATCGAGAATCCATCCGGCGGCTCTGCACAGATCGTCTATGAGCAGGGCGAGACTCTCACGTTTGGCAGCGAGCCATGGAAATGGGAGCAGTTGTATGCCGCGCAGGGCCTATACGTAGTCGGTTTCATCATCGAAGACCTGGATGGGAATCAATACCCGGTTTATACACAGATCACAGTCCAATAAACAAACGCCCCGCCGAAGTTCAGGTGACAGTCATCTTAGAGATGACTGTCACCTTTTTATTTTCAAGATATTCGATGCCTCAATTCTTTAGGGTCCAGGTACATTTCCACATAACCGCAATTGGGACAGGCCCGCGTCAGGTGGATCTTTGTCACTACTCTGAGCATTCCCGTTTGTTTTTTGGATACGTAACCAGACGGATTGCTTCCAGACCAGCTCATATAACCTTCGTCCATGGGTTCATTGCATTTGGGGCAGGGATGAGTTTCCATGTCATTCTCCTTTGGCATTGCCAACCTGTCATAAGATTGGCTGATTATAAAAGTTTCTCTACAGGCGGCGCGGGGCCATCGGTACC
>JAKOVF010000431.1 GCA_029782225.1 Chloroflexota bacterium
CTATCAAGTGCCTGGAACCAGCATCTTCCGGTGAAAGTTGCAGGCTGTTATTACGGCAGGAGCAGGTCACGCTTCCCCCGCCGGGGATGCAGGCCTGACCTGCGAAACTCATGTTCCATTTCCTTTTTGTCATCCCCCCATTTTGCGGCAACAACCATTGAGTAAAGCATCAGTGTGAGCGGCAGTGCAAGGAGCAGGTAAATGCCAACACACAGATACAGCATGGGGCTACTCCATTTATATTTGCTCGATTGAACTCTTGAGAGCAAGGGGAACTGGATGAATGAGCGGTTCAGCGGGGGAATCCCAATGCCAGACGCGAAGGTCATTGAACGCGCCATAGGCTGTCAGGTCCAGTTGCAGAGGCGTGACCGAAACGAATCCCTCGGCCAGTGCGCCCACATCCGTTCCATGCTCGGGCACACCGGTAGGGGCCTCGCCGCCGATCCAGTAATAAGGGCGGAAGCGCGGGTCAATGCGTTCATCCAGACGGCTGTGATAGACACGCAGTCCCTGACGGGTGAGGGTCATACCCCGGATTTTTTCCGCAGACAAAAAAGGCACATTGACGTTGAGCACGATGCCATATGGCAGGCCGTTCTCGATCACTTGCTGGACAATCTGACGGGCAGCTTTTGCAGAAGGACCATAATCTATTTCGCCAAAATAACCTTCCACCGCTTCAAGCGAAACGGCGATGCCCGGCACTCCTGCAATCACAGCTTCCATGGCTGCCGTGACCGTGCCGGAATAGGTGACATCGTGGCCGAGATTTGCACCGACATTGATGCCGGAGACTACCAGGTCAATCGGCTCTCTGAAATAGCCGAGGGTTGCCAGCGCCACGCAATCGGATGGTGCGCCGTCGCTGCCAAAGGCCTGTGTCCCATCGGCGAGCTGAAACTCCTTGACACGCAAGGCGCGGTCCAGTGTTTTGACATGACCGCCGCCGGACCAGTTGCGGTCCGGAGCAAGGATGCTGACCTTGCCCAGTTTGCGCATTTCCTGTGCCAGCGCCAGAAGCCCCGGCGCAAACACACCATCATCATTTGTTACAAGAATATGTTTTTCCATTATTTTCCTGTCTTTAAATACTTCCTGCGCTTCTGGATCGTATCTACGGACACGATGATCAGAAAGCTGCTGAGTGTTGCTGTGAGAAAAATCGCTTCCATTCGGACCTCCATTATTGCGCGGCCGCCGAAAAGCGATGCGTTACGCTGGCGCTGTATTTTGCAAACCAGCTACCGAGGATCTTGACCGTGCCCCACTCTTTTCCCCTGCGAACTGTGGTTGTGCCCTTCCGCAGGGCGGTCTTTAGCTCATCTGCGGTGGAGCCGGGAAATTCTGTCATTCCCAGGCCGATGGCATCGAGTATGTGGGCGTCGCTGTTCCCAACCTTCGAAATGTGATAACGGTCTGCAAGCAGATCGGCGTAATGATTGCCTTCCCGATCAAGCGTAGTGGCGTTATAGGTTTCAATTGCCACCAGGGTGTTGGTCAGGCCGGGGATGCGAATGGCCTCCGACAGGGTGTGCCAGCTCAGGCTTTTCATCCCCATGCCTGTTGCGGTTGGATGGGGAGCGATGCAAAATCCATGCTGCTCCCTCACGGCTCGTACCGTCTTCAGGAGTGAAAGGCCGCGCTCGATCTTCTGTGTCACGTTGAGGGCGAGCAGGTCACCTTCGGCCGTGGTGATCTCGATCCCTGGGATCACTTCAATTCCGTATTTTGGTGCCCGTTCTGCTGCAATCAAGGCGCCCCTGATCTCATCGTGGTCGGTGATGGCGATCACGTCCAAACCTATGTCCTTGGCGCGCTCCAACACCGAAACGACGGGAGCGGTCCCGTCATAGCTATAAATTGTATGCAGGTGTAAATCTGCGAGTCCCATTTTTCTCCTTCTACTCATACTCGCAGTGTATCAGCCGGCAGTTAAGGGCACTTCAACGATCGTTTAAGGGTTGGTTAACAAATACAAGAGCCTGGGAGGAGAACCAGGCTCTTGTATGGAGAGAAGGGAAATGACCTTGCGTGTCGCTCAGGGACGACGCGTTTTCTGCTTGCTCAGATAAGCGCGGCGCTTCCGAGCACTATCCACAATAAAGACTGTAAAAAGAGCGGTAATGTTCAGTGCAAGGAAAATTTCCATGACGATAGAATAACATGGAATGGGAAGTCCGCGCTTTAGAGGAGGTTCGCAGGAGCAAAACAAAAATGAAAAGCTGGTTTCTCCTGTCAACCCTGTGTCATCAAAATCCATCGTCATATTTGAGGCGTGGCAGCCAGGGTAATTCTTCCGGGTACAACCAACAGGCTATGCCGACACTTTGATCGAGGAGTTCAACGGGAAGTATAATGATGTCAATCCTGTGGCCCTGATGGGCCATGCGCCGTATTTGAGCGGGCTGGTTTCTAGGCTGCTTGCCGGTGACCCGAACCTGTCGTTGGAGCTAAAGAAGGGCGGTATCCGTTGCTTAACCACCGAGGATTTGGCCTATGCCCGCTGCGCAAATCTGAACTGGATGCTCTCTCCTGTACAACTTATCGAGGTAGGTCGGTCATTCCTATGAATTCTGCGAAAAGTGAGACGACTCCATCTCTACCCCAGCCGTTACCCTATCTCAACCGCGAGTTGAGCCTGTTGGAGTTTCAAAGGCGCGTGCTCGAGGAAGCTCAGGATGAGAATAATCCGCTGCTCGAGCGGGTGAATTTCCTCTCCATCCTCGGCTCGAACATGGACGAGTTCTTTATGGTCCGTGTTTCTGGCATACGCAAGCTGGTGGAGGCCGGAATCCCCAATACTTCACCAGACGGCCTCACTCCCCGGGATGAGCTGGCCGCCATCCGCGTCCGCGCCGAAGAGCTTTACCACACCGCCGAGCATTTCTTCAACCGGAAACTGCTGCCAAAACTGGATCAGGCGGGCATTCACATTCTGGATTACAAACGGCTGAACAAAACACAGAAAGCAAAAGTCGATGCGTATTTTCATGATGTGGTTTATCCGGTGCTGACGCCGCTGGCCCTCGACCCGGGTCATCCCTTTCCACACATCTCCAATTTGAGCCTGAATCTTGCCATCGTGATCCGTGACCACAAAGGCAACGAGAAATTTGCGCGTATCAAAGTGCCTGATACTTTGCCGCGTCTCCTGCCCATCAAACGCTCCTCTGGCGGCGTACGCAAAGATGGAACCATCGCACGTCACCACTATTTCACCTGGCTGGAGCAGGTCATCGCCGAGAATGCTGTCTTGCTCTTTCCGGGCATGGAGGTTGTCGCGGTTCATCCATTCCGCATCGTGCGGGATGCGGATATCGAGATCCAGGAGATCGAAGCCGATGACCTGCTGGAAAGCATGCAGCAAAGCCTGCGCCGCCGGAGGTTTGGGTCGGTGGTGCAGGTTGCCATTTATGAGAGTATGCCGAAGGAAGTTCGCGAGTTATTGATCGAGAATCTTGAAATTAGTCCCAACGACATTTTTGTCCAATCCAAACCGCTGGGCCTGGCGAATCTGTCACAGCTTTATCAGAGCGTGGAACGTTATGACCTGAAATACCCACCCTACATCGCGCGCATTCCCAAACCTTTTCAACATGTAGAAGGTCCGGAAAGTATCTTTGATGCCATTCGTCAGGGCAACATTCTGATCCATCATCCTTATGATTCGTTTTCACCGGTCATTGATTTCCTGCTCGCTGCTGCAAGGGACCCTCAGGTGCTGGCGATCAAACAAACGCTTTACCGCGTCGGGAGGAATTCGCCGGTGGTGGACGCGCTGCTCCAGGCCTCGGAGCGTGGCAAGCAGGTAGCCGTACTGGTCGAGTTGAAGGCACGCTTCGACGAAGAGAGCAACATTGGCTGGGCGCGCAAACTGGAGCAGGCCGGTGTGCATGTTGTTTATGGATTGATAGGCCTGAAAACTCATTCAAAGGTTGCCCTGGTGGTGCGGCAGGAGGGAGAGGGCATCCGTCGTTATGTTCACCTTGCGACGGGGAACTACAACCTCTCCACCTCGAAAGTCTATGAAGACATCGGCATGTTCACGTGTGATGAAGACATCGGCGCGGATGCAACCGATCTTTTCAATTTTCTCACAGGCTATTCCACTCAGAAGAAATACCGCAAACTCCTGGTGGCGCCCTTCAATTTGCGTGGGCACCTGGAAATGCTGATCCGCCGCGAGATCGAAAATGCCCAAAAAGGCGAAAAGGCGCGTTTGATCCTCAAGGCCAACGCAATCGTGGATGAAGACCTCGTTCGGTTACTTTATGAAGCTTCCCGCGCAGGCGTCAAGGTGGACCTCTTGATCAGAGGTATCTGCAGCCTGGTAGCCGGTGTCCCCGGCTTGAGTGAAAACATCACGGTTCGGAGCGTCGTGGGCCGCTTCCTGGAACACAGCCGGATCTATTATTTCTATAACTGTGGAAACGAAGAAATCTATCTTGGAAGCGCGGATCTGATGACGCGTAATTTAGATCATCGGGTCGAGGTTGTGTTTCCAGCAGAGAAGAA
>JAKOVF010000307.1 GCA_029782225.1 Chloroflexota bacterium
CCCAGTTCCTTGCTCCGTACTTTTCGGCGCCGTAGGAAAAGACACGGGCCAATTCCTCAAGGGCAAAGGGCGGGATGAGGTCGTACCTGAGCTTTCCGCCATCGTCTTTTATGGCCTCACGTTTCGCTGTCATGGTTGTCCCTCACGACAGGCGCGTAAAGAAAGCAGGGCAGGCCCCAGGCGGGCACGTCATCACCCACAACCTTGCAGAACTTCCCGCCCGACCTGTGCAGACAGTTTCCGCACATGGCCTTCAATTTTTGGCTCATAATTCTTCGTCCTCATCCGCCGTCTCAAAGTGGACTTTCAAGGGCTTGTTTTCCGCGCCACATACCGGACACGTCCAGGGGAAATGTGTCCCCATCATGCACGTGTCTTCGTCTTCTACCTTCGCCCCGCATTTGCTGCACTTCACAAACAAAAGCATCGCGATCACTTCCCTTCTTCAATTTCGCTAATTTCGCTTACCAAAACCACCGTCTTTGCCGCTGCCTTAGACGGCACGATGACGACCTCGGACACTAGCCGGTCAACCTGCGAGTCGTCGGCCCAAACTCCTGCTTCCGTCATCGCGTCAAACAAGACCTTAAACCTGTTATCGATGTCCCACCGCCCCCGCGAGTGGGCAAAAAACTGCACGTTGATGGCTATGCGCCCTCGAAGCGGCCGGTCGTGGGGGGCCTGAAGCAGGGCAAACATAGCCTCTCTCTTCCAACTGCGCCCCGTCTTCGTAAGAAAGATTCCACCACTACGGTTCACTCCGTAGCAGCGCCACAAACTAGGCGGCACTCCCGGAATTTCTGCCTCAAATGTCGCTGCCCCATCCGTTGTTACCATGGCCATCAAAACAACCCCGCCTTGAATATCGGCTTTTGCTCGCGCTCGCGCCTTACCGGCTTTGCCTGCCCGGTGAAGCTCATCGACTCGCCGTCGTAAGCGAGCTCAAAAGATCGCCCCGCCAAGCCCCGACGCGTCTTTGAGACGGTAGCGACGATGCGCGGCGCACCGTAAGGTTCAGTTGGTGCGTCCTTAAAAAGGTCTATTTGGGCGTTTGCCAATTCCTCGACGATGCCGCCGCCTTTGGCGCTACCAGAAAACAGCGAGCCGGAGGCCTGTAGCTGCTTGCTTGCCCTTCCCATCTGCGACAGGAGGAGAAACATGATGCCGTACCTCTGGGCCATCTCCTTCAAGGTCGGCATGACCTCGTTTACGCAGTCGAGGTCTGACTGGCGGGGTTTCTTAAGAAGCGTCAGGTAGTCTACCGCTACGAGCGACGGCATATAGGCTTCAACCTCGTTTTTTAAGTCATCTATGGTCATGCGCTCACATTTGCCCGTCAGCTGTGCCGCGGGCGTCTCTGACCCGTAGATCAAGAGCCTGTCTGCGTACCTTTCCCGTATCTTTTTCATCGCACATTTGAAAACTTCTGTCTCGTTTTTGACATGCCAGCGCACGCGGTCGGCTGTAGCATGCATCTCGCGCTGAAGCAGCCTTTCGGCTATCACTTCGGGCGCCATGTCCAGGGAAAAAAGCATGGCCGTGCCGTTTTGGTTTGTTGTGAGGTACTGCTCGATCCCGGTCAGCATCAAAGACGACTTCATCGACCCTTGAGCGCCAACCAAGACCAGCAGTTCGCCCGGCAGCAACCGGCCAAAGGAATTGTCAAGCTCTTCGATGCCAAAGACGTACTTGTCTGAGTCGTCCCACCTTCTGACCTCTTCCTTGAGCCGTCGGACGTAGCCGGTAGCTGTAAAATCAAGCCTGCCTGCCGACGCTACCTCACTGGTTATGGCCCGCGTTACGGCGCGCCTCAAGGCCTGTTCTGGCAGGGGAAAACCAACCCTGCCTATGATGTCTCGGACGTAGGCGGCGATGTCGGGCGCCTTCAGGCCACGGCCGTAAAGCCTTTTTGTCTCCGATTCGATCATCTGCTCGACGACGAACAAGCCCTCATCGTGGGGCATGGAAGAGACGAGCTCGTTTGTTACGGCGATGACCCTGGCGACGTGGTCGCTTTCCGGTTCGCTGGCTTGCCCTGTCCCGC